>JBEKZK010000793.1:0-3034 GCA_049509935.1 Xanthobacteraceae bacterium
ACGACCGCTGCTGCGAGGCCGCCGAGCACCAGAGTCGCGGTCAGATCGTCGCCGAAGGTGGTGCCGGTCTCGGCGATGGACATCGCGGCCGTCATGCCGGCGAGCACGAGCAGCAGAGCGACGAGCCGGCTGCCCGGCATCACCTCCCGGGCGATCAGATAGAGCGGCACCGCGACGAGGCCATGGACCGCACCGAGGAGAAAACCAGTGACCCGCGGCGGGGCGTACACGGCGAGCAGGTAGAACGGCACGTCCGCGGTCGGGTTGTGGAACGTCGGCCCGATGAAGGCCGGGAACACGTCGAACAGGATTCTTCCGTGCAGCAGCGCCCACGGCCCGTAGAAGTGATAGTTGAGCTGGTCGAAGCTCGCGTCCTGCCCGAGCCACAGCGCCAGCAGGCCGCAGCCCGGCATCGCGACCGCCGCGATGTAGCCCGGATGAAGCGAAGCGAAATCCGGGAGCGGCGGTGCGCCATGGCGAGGCCGCTCCCGCATTTCGCCATTGCTGGTCGCAGACGGGCGTAAACGCCCTGATGGCTCCATGCGGGCTACCGGATCCTACAGCCCGCCGCCCAGCGGCGGCTGGCGCAGATAGGCGAGCAGCTTGATCTCGCGGCGGCCGCGGGTGACGGTGCCGAGGACGAGGCCGCAGGTGAGCGACAGGAAGGCGAGCAGCGTGAGCCCGGTGGCGAGCACCGCGGTGGGGAGCCGCGGCACCGTGCCTTCGCGCAGGAAGGTGGCGAACACCGGGATCGCCAGCACGATCGCGCCGAGCTGCAGCACGGCGCCGATGGCGGCGAAGAACGCGAGCGGCCGCTCCGACTTGTAGAGCCGGGCGATGGTCCACAGGATGCGCAGGCCGTCGCGCCAGGTGTTGAGCTTCGAGGCCGAGCCCTTGGGCCGCGCGTAGTACGGGGTCGCCACCTCGGCGACCGGCAGGCCGAGCTCCAGCGCATGCACGGTGAGCTCGGTCTCGATCTCGAAGCCGCCGGAGAGCACCGGAAACGATTTGACGAACCGGCGGGTGAGCACGCGGTAGCCCGTCAGCATGTCGGTGAAGGTGCGGCCGAACACGGCGGCGACGAAGCCGGTGAGCAGCAGGTTGCCGGCACGGTGGCCGGCCCGAAAGGCGCCCTGGTCCTGATCGACGCGGGCGCCCGCCACCATGTCGAGGCGGTCGTCGATCAGCCGGCGGATCATGATCCTCGCGCTCGGCGCATCGTAGGTGGCGTCGCCGTCGACCAGCAGGTAGATGTCGGCGTCGATATCGGCGAACATGCGGCGCACCACGTGGCCCTTGCCCTGGTGCATCTCGCGGCGCACCTCGGCGCCGGCGCCCTTCGCGATCTCGGCGGTGCGGTCGGTCGAGTTGTTGTCGTAAACGTAGATGCAGGCCTCGGGGAGCGCGGCGCGGAACTGCGTCACCACCGCGGCGATCGCCGCCTCCTCGTTGTGGCACGGCACCAGCACGGCGATGCGCGGGCCCGCCGGTTGCGCCTGGCCGGAGCCGACAATCTCGATTGCATCAGGCATCGTCATGGGCAGAACTTGGATCCGGCACCGCCATCCGGCCCCGGCCGGCGGAGCCCGGCTGTGGGGGCACGATGCGCGCTTCAAGGAAACGTGAGGCCGTCCCCACGGCCCCGTTGTCGCAGCTGGTCATTGATGCCCTTGTGGCCTTACCATCGGGTTTCTATGCTCGAAATCGAGCCTGACCGGCCTCGCGGGCCGGAGAATGCGCTGGTTTCCGCGATTTGTCGCCGGCTCCGGCGGTGGAACGTGTCAGAAGTCTCACCAGGAGAGCTCCGCTTGGCCGTCGTCGTCCCCTTCGAAAGCCCCGCGGCGTCGGTCAACCGGCTGATCGAGCTCTCCGCCGCCGACATGCAGCGGGTCAACGCGGCGATCCTGTCGCGCACCGGCTCCGATGTGACGCTGATCCCGGAGGTCGCCAAACACCTGATCGACTCCGGGGGCAAGCGGCTGCGCCCGATGCTCACGGTGGCGATGGCGCAGCTCTCCGGCTATGCCGGCGACGGTCACGTCAAGCTCGCCGCCGCGGTCGAGTTCATGCATACCGCGACCTTGCTCCACGACGACGTGGTCGACGGCAGCGAGATGCGCCGCGGCAAGCTCGCCGCCCGCATGCTGTGGGGCAACGAGGCGAGCGTGCTGGTCGGCGACTTCCTGCTCGGCCAGGCGTTCCGCATGATGGTCGAGGTCGGCTCGCTGCGGGCGCTGGACATCCTGTCGACCACCGCGGCGATCATCGCCGAGGGCGAGGTGATGCAGCTCTCGGCGGCCAAGAACACGGCGACGACCGAGGACGAGTACCTGGCGGTGATCCGCGCCAAGACCGCCGAGCTGTTCGCCGCCGCCTGCGAGGTCGGCCCGGTGCTCGCGGCGCGGCCGCGGCCCGAGCAGGCCGCCTGCCGCTCGTTCGGCATGAACCTCGGCATCGCGTTCCAGCTGGTCGACGACGCGCTCGACTACGGCGGCAAGTCGGCGAAGCTCGGCAAGAACGTCGGCGACGATTTCCGCGAAGGCAAGATCACGCTTCCGGTGGTGCTGTCGTTCCGCCGCGGCTCCGACAGCGAGCGGGCGTTCTGGACGCGCACGCTGGAGCAGGGCGAGATGGAAGAGCGCGACCTCGAGACCGCGCTCGGCCTGATGAGCCGGCACCGTGCGCTCGAGGACACCATCGAGCGGGCGCGGCACTACGGCGCCATCGCCCGCGACGCGCTGGCGCTGTTTCCCGATTCGGCGATGAAGGCGGCGCTGGTCGAGACCGTGGATTTCTGCATCCGCCGGGCGCATTAGGAAATCCAGTAGCCCGGATGGCGCGGAGCGCCATCCGGGAATGACGGTGACGCGCTTCTGGCGTCGTTCCTGCATTGTGCTGTCCTCCATGCGGGCTGCAGCAAGCAATGCCCGCGCCGGGGTGCAGCCAGGCCGCGGGTCACCTGCGCGCGGTGAGTCGCCGTCGAGGTGCGGGGCGGCCTCGCACCGCGGTGGAAGCCGCAATTTCGGGGTCGACT
>JBEKZK010000794.1:0-3033 GCA_049509935.1 Xanthobacteraceae bacterium
CCGCTGCGGCCGGCGCGGCGGGGCGGGAGGTGTCCTGTTTCGCCGCATCCGGCGGCAGCACCCGGGCCGCATGCATCCGGTCGGGCGCAACAAAAGATGCGGGCGGCGGCGCCCGCAGGCTGCGGGTCAGCGGCATCGGCAGGACCGGGTCGCCGAACACGACGGAGGAATCGTACTCCTCCCCCGACGGCCCGTCGGAGGCGCCGGAGAACCGCTCGCCGAAGGACATCCGATGCGTCGTCGAAGCGGGCGGGTCGGACTCCAACTCCCTCTCGGCCGCTCCATCGACCTCCATCTCCAGGCTCGCCAGGCGAACGTGCGGACCAGCCGGGATCCGCGATCCGACCGGATGCCCCGCATCGACGCTCTCCGGACGGGCCTCCTCGACCCGCGATCCCGCACCGGCGGGAATCACGTCCCATTTGACGGCAAGACCGACCGCCAGCACCGCGACCCCTGCGGAGATCGAACCTTTCGCAATGCGAATCAATCCCGTCCCCATCCTTCCCCGCGCGCCGAACTTGCGTGAAGCGCGCCCCGGCAACCGTACGTCCCCGACGGTTGGTGCCGCACAGAACACAGCAATTGCGGCAAGAATGGTTCGGCGGCACGGTGGTGGCCGACCGGACCATCCCGGTCGCATCGTGCCGAGGGAGCCTTGGCCACAACTGCGACGTGCGCTGCCGGGCCGGCCCGATCGGTCGTGCGCGGCGCGGCGCGATCCCGGCCTGGTGCGGTGGATTGAAGTTCCCGTCACATGTGCGGCGCGCGCGTCATGGGAACTTCAAATCCAAAAACCGCACTGGAATCATATACTTGCTAGTGCGCCTCCGGATTGCGAAGCCCGCACCAGAGGATGTCGCCCCGGGATGCCAACTTCAGAATCGGTGAGACGGCATCGCCAACGAAAACGTGCATTGATGTGATCGATGGAGTTTGGACAATGCCGCAGCTGGAGCGGGCAGCCATTTGCGGATGGGCGAAAAATTCACGAGCCGGCCGGCGGAGAAAAATCATGGCGGTCGATCGCAGGACTGTGGACCTCGCAGCCTATCCTGATCTGGTGATGATCCTTCTGGGCATGCGGGTGAATACCGCGACCGGCCTCAAGACGCTGCTCGGGTTCGGGCCGCTGATCACCAAGGCGGCGCGGGATCTCCCCGATGGCCTGCTGTCGCACGAGACCTTTCTGTGGTCGCTGTTTCCGCCGCATGCCGGCATTCGCCAGTACTGGCGGGACTTCGAAGCGCTCGAGGCCTGGTCGCGCTCCGAGCCCCACCGCGCCTGGTGGAAGAACTTCCTCCGCGATACCGGCGGGACCGGCTTCTGGCACGAATCCTATTTCATGAAAGGCGGCGTGGAGGCGGTCTTCGACGACATGCCGCAGCCCATCGGTCTCCTGCGCTTCGCGCCGATCCGCCCCGCCAAGGGCGGGATGTTCACGGCGCGCCAGCGCGCTGCGGCCACCAACGCGGCGTCCTTCGGCGGCCGACCCGCACCCGCCCCCGTCGTTACGGAGCGCGAGGCCGGTGGCGATGCATAGGTCCTCGTTCGGGGTTGCCGGCGGCTACTTCACGGTGCCGGCCCGAGGATTGGAGGGCGTGCGACCCGCTCTGCGGGACGTCACCAAGGCGATCGGAGCTCTGCGGGTGATGCTGAACGGGCAGAACTCCGTCGCCGTGGTCGACGAGCCGCCGCTCATGCCGGCGAACGCGCGGTTCCTGACCGCGCCGGTGAAATCGGGCGCCGCACGCTGATCGTCGATTGTCGGCGACGCCCCCCGGGTTTGGCGCGCGCGCAGCGAGCCATTGCGCCGAGTCATCCCAGCCTCGGCATCACCATCCAGCAGGCGTGGCAGGCCTTCGCGTCAGGAGCACCCGGCTCACGACCAGGGCCCACGCAAGGCCGATGACGGGCGAGACGAACCGCGAATAGACGCCGTCCGGAGCCCAGACCCCGCCGCTCAACCAGGCGGTGCCGCCCAGCAAGACGAGCACGACAGCTGCCACTCCCACCGCGAAGAGCGCGTTCGAGATCAGCTTGGCCCGCCAGAGCCCGAAGGCCGCCGCCATGATCAGCATCGCGCGCGGGAACGAGCTCAACACGACACAGGCCCATGCGAAGTCGTTCAGTCCCGATGTGAGCGCGCGATTTTCGGCGCCGGCGATCGAATACGCCAGCGCTGCGACCACCGTGATCAGCAGGAGGATCAGCGCTGCGAGCGCGGCGCTGGAGGCGGTCGCCGCAGCGCCCCAACCGTCCTGCCCCGCATCCGCCAAGGTGGTCCTGAGCGCCGCCGCGAACCACAGGAGGTTCAGGATCGCGATGCCGGAGAGCACCACAGCGATCAGGATTCGCATGCGATCGCCATCGTAGAAAGCGATCAGTGCGTCGGCCGATGCACCGACCTGCGGCTGATTGCCATAAATGACGTACGCGATGACGAACAGACCGACGGACTGGATCCCACTCGAGCGCCACAAGCGCTCCCAAAACGCCGGGGTGGTGAAAACGCTGGCGGATGAAGACGAGGTTGTGGTGGATGCGCTCATGATGGTTCTCCTCTTGCCTGAATCCGGTATCGCCGCACGGTCATCGCCTAGCGAGCCGTCTGACTCCGTAGCTCCACGACATCCCGTGCGGAGAGCTTCGACGCCGCACCGCCAAACCGACCCGTGAGATAGTTGGCGACGGCTGCGATCTCGGCGTCCGAATAAATGTCGCCGAAGGCGGGCATCGACACGATCCCCGGCGGCGTCACGCGTCGTGTGCCGGAAATGACGATCTGCGCGACATTTGTCGCGGTCGGATCGTTGACAGCGCGGGTGCCGGAGATCGTCGCGTAAGGCGAGATCGCGCTGACGCCGGTCCAGCCGTGGCAGCCCGCACAGGCCTGCTCGAAGACCTGCTTGCCGAGCGCGCCGCCGACGGCGCCCCCCTCCTTGGGTGAGGAAGGTGCCGGAGGTGCCAAGGTTGCCGGCTGGGCCGAGGCAATCGCCGGAATGCTGCGCAGATAAGCCACAAGCGCACGCA
>JBEKZK010000795.1:0-3023 GCA_049509935.1 Xanthobacteraceae bacterium
CGTACAGCTTCTTCGCCGCGACGAACTCGTCGCCGGGCTTCATCAGCACGTGGAACACCAGCACCTGGGCGGCGTGGCCGGACGCCACCGCGAGCCCGGCGGTGCCGCCCTCGAGCGCCGCCACCCGCTCCTCGAGCACCGCGTTGGTCGGGTTGCCGATGCGGGTGTAGATGTTGCCGAACGCCTGCAGCCCGAACAGCGACGCCGCGTGGTCGACGTCGTCGAACACGAACGAGGTGGTCTGGTAGATCGGTGTCGCGCGGGCGCCGGTGGTCGGGTCGGGCTGGGCGCCCGCGTGGATGGCGAGCGTGGCAAACCCGGGAGTGCGCTCGTTCATGTCCGGTCCTCGCGATTGGCGGGACCGGGCGTCCGGTCCGCGGAATGGACGAAGGCTTTACAGCATTTCCCGGAAAAGTGGCTACCGGTTTTCCGAAAGGAAATGCGGCAAAACATTCGAAGCTAGAGCGCTTTCCGCTCACGGGCCGTGAGATTTCACGTTCAACCTTGTCGGAAAGCGCTCTAGCCCGACTGCGGCTCGCTGTCTGCCAACTTCTGCGCGCGGGTCGCCGCGTCGGTGGTGCCGCCGCCGAATGTCGGCCGGTCGAGCGACATGCGCTGCACGCCGCGGCCCAGCACATGGGCGCGTTTCGACGACAGCGTCCGCGAGTTGACGCCGATCCAGCCGATCTCCGAGGACAGTCGGCCATACTCGATCTTCGGGCAGCGGTTCATCACCACCTTCATGCCGCCGGCCTCGGCGAGCCGTGCCGCCTCGTCGTTGCGCACGCCGAGCTGCATCCAGATCACCTGCGGCCTCGGTGTCAGCGTCAGCGCCTCCTCGACGATCGGCACCGCGTACTGCGCGGCGCGGAAGATGTCGACCATGTCGACCGGCTCGGGAATGTCCGACAGCCGCGCGTAGACCCTGCGTCCGAGAATCTCCCGTCCGGCCTGGCCGGGATTGACCGCGATCATGTTGTAGCCGCGCCCGAGCAGGTACTTGAAGGCGAAGTAGCTCGGCCGATTGTCCTTCGGCGACAGCCCGACCATGGCGATCGACTTCACGGTGTTGAGGATGCCGCGGATCCAGCTGTCCGGATAATCTTCATGGCTCATGTGAGCAACGTCAGCGATCTTGCCACAGCGGCTGGCGTTTTTCGATGAACGCGCCGATGCCCTCCTGGGCGTCGCGCGCCATCATGTTGTCGACCATGACGGTGGCCGCGTAGCGATACGCCGCGCCGAGGTCCATCTCGCGCTGGCGGTAGAAGGCGCGCTTGCCGATGGTCACGGTGAGCGTCGACTTGGCAGCGATTTTTCTCGCCAGCGCAATGGCTTCGTCGCGTTCGCTGCCGGGCGCGACGACCCGGTTGACGAGGCCGATGCGGGCCGCCTCGGCGGCCGCGATGGCGTCGCCGGTGAGCAGCATCTCCATGGCGTGCTTGGCGCCGACGTTGCGCGACAGCGCCACCATCGGGGTCGAGCAGAACAGGCCGATATTGACCCCCGGCGTGCAGAACTGGGCCGCCGCCGAGGTGATCGCGAGATCGCAGGTGGCGACCAGCTGGCAGCCGGCCGCCGTGGCGGTGCCCTGCACGGCGGCGATCACCGGCTGTGGCAGCTCGACGATCGCCCGCATCAGCGCGCTGCAGCGCTCCATGATCTCGGCGTAGTAGGCGCGGCCGCGATCCGCATCGGACCGCCGGGCGCTGAGCTCCTTGAGGTCGTGGCCGGCGCAGAACACCGGGCCGTTGGCGGCGAGCACCACGACGCGGACGGTCCGGTCGGCGGCAATGACGGACAGGCTTTCCGACAGCGCGGCGAGCATCGCCTCGGACAGGCTGTTGCGCCGCTCGGGCCGGTTGAGGGTGAGGACCGTGACCCCCTCGGCGTCGTTGCGCCGGAGAATCGCCGGGCCGGTTTGCACGGCGTCCATCAGGTCGGGCATGTGGCTTTCCGTTCGTTCGCCGGCATTGTATCCGAAACTGGTGCGTTGCCCCAGGGATTCAAGGATGCATTCCGCGGACGGATCGAGGATGCGCGAGGCGGTGCTGACGGCGGACGAGCTCGAGCGGCGGCTCGCCGTCGAGTTCCCGGAGCTGTTCAACGAAGAGCAGGCGCTCCACATCGAGGCGGTGTGGCACGGTGGCTGCCGGGTGCGGCGCGGCTTCCACGCGGGCGCGCTGCGCCCCGGCGGCACCATCTCCGGCCCGACCCTGATGATGCTGGCGGATTTCTCGATGTATGTGGCGCTTCTCGCCTCGATCGGCTGGGTGCCGCTGGCGACGACCAGCAGCCTCACCATCAACTTCCTGAGCAAGCCGAGGCCGCTGGCGCTCGCCGCCGAGTGCCGGCTGCTGCGGATCGGCCGGCGGCTCGCGGTCGGCGAGATCGGCATCCGCTCCGACGGGCACGCGGACCTCGTCGCGCATGCGACCTCGACCTACGCGATCCCGTCCCGGGCCTCGGGGGCCGGCTGACGGTATTATTGAACCATTATTCGATCAGGCTGATATGTCTCGATTTTTTCCTCCCGGTGCGTTGACCGCGACGACCGGGTCGGCTAGAAGCGCGGCCGTTCAGCCGTCACGGAAGAGATTCATGGGAACCTATTCGGCCAAGCCCTCCAACGTCGACAAGAAGTGGATCATCATCGACGGCACCGGCCTGGTGGTCGGCCGGCTCGCCACGATCGTGGCGATGCGGCTGCGCGGCAAGCACAAGCCGACATTCACGCCGCACGTGGACTGCGGCGACAACGTCATCGTGGTCAACGCCGAGAAGGTGGTGCTCACCGGGCGCAAGCTCGAGCAGAAGGTCTATCGCCACCACACCGGCTATATCGGCGGGATCAAGGAGCGGACCGCCAAGTTCATCATGGAAGGAAAGTTTCCCCAGCGCATCGTCGAGAAGGCGGTGGAGCGCATGCTGCCGCGCGGACCGCTGGGGCGCAAGCAGCTGGGCAACCTGCGCGTCTACAAGGGGCCCGAGCATCCGCATGCGGCCCAGCAGCCGCAGGCCCT
>JBEKZK010000796.1:0-3015 GCA_049509935.1 Xanthobacteraceae bacterium
GTGACCAGATCGTCAATCTCGAGGCGTCTCGCCCCGATCATGTTGATGATCTTGCGCGACACATTTGGATTGGCGCGCGAGCCGTAGATCGCAATCTCATTGTGGACGATGTACTTGAACGGCAGCGGCTCGAGCACACGATCCGTCGGGACCCCCAAAAGAACCACGCTGCCGCCTTTTCGCACCATTCGGACGCCCTGCTGGAACGTCCCCGCCGCCCCTGAGCATTCTATCGCTTCGTCGACGCCCCGCCCGCCGGTCGCCTCGCGAACCATTTGGACCGGATCGCCCTTGTTGATATCAACCAGAACGTCGGCGCCGGACGACCGTGAGGCTTCGAGACGCGCCCCGCGTCCTACGGCGATCACCCGCGCCGCTCCGAGAAGTTTTGCCATTCGCATGGCGATTAGCCCGATCGGCCCAGGGCCGATCACCGCAACCACGCCGCCCGGCCGGACGCCAGACAACTCCAACCCGTGCAACACCACCCCTGCGGTATCCACCATTGCCCCTGCCTGGAAGCTCATCGTATCAGGCATCTTGTTCACGCTCTTGACCGAGTACACCTGGTACTGGGCGTAGGCGCCGTTGACGATGAAGCCGTAGTGACGGTGTCCTGTCTCAGGCTTGCCGTAGTTTTCGCAGATCGTGTAGCGCCCCTCCATGCAGTTGGCGCAGTGGCCGCAGCCGCAATGGGCCTGGCCGGCGACGCGATCGCCGGGAGCGAGATCGACCACGCCGGGGCCAACCGCCGCCACCTCGCCCGCCCATTCGTGCCCGGGAATAAAGGGATAGCTGGGCGGCCAGGTCCCGGCGAGATCGCCGCGGATGATCTCCGGATCGCTGCCGCAGATCGCCACTGCGCGGATCTTGCACAGCACCTCGCCGACCTCCGGCGCACGCGGCGCCGCCACCGTCTGGACTTCGAATTTGCCCGGCGAGGTGAGCACCAGCGCGCGCATCTCTTTGGGAAGGTCCGAGGCGGAGGCCTTGCTTGCAGTCAATGTCATCACGCGTGTCTCCTAAGGGTGACAAGTTCAAGCTGGCGTCACGGTCGCGTCAGCACGATGCGGCCGATGAGCTCACCGGATTCGAGGCGTGCGCCGGCCTGCTCAATGTGCTCGAGCGAGTAGCGCGCGCCGATGATTGGGGTAATCTGTTTCGTTCCGACCAAGCGGACGACGTCGATCAGGTCCTGCTTGGTGCTGCCGCGGCAGCCGATGATTTCCTGCTCGGTGGCGAACAGCCGCATGGAGGGCACCTCGAAGCTCTCGTCGAGATAGCCCACCACCAGGAACTTGCCGCCCGGCCGCAGCACCGATAGCCCCAGGCGGACGCTGTCGCGCGTGCCGATGTTGTCGGCGACGACATCGACGCCCTCGCCGCCGGTAAGGTCGGCGATGGCGGCCTCCAGCGACCGCTCACTGGTATTGATCGCAATCGCTCCGCACTGCGTCGCAAGCGCGAGCCGGTCCGGCCGGCGGCTGGTGGCGTAGACTTCGGTCCCGGCGCTGCGGGCGATCTGCACGCCGTGGATGCCGAGGCCGCCGACGCCGAGGACGAGGAGACGCGTGCCGAGGCCGACCCGCCCCTGGCCGATCAGGCTATGATACATGCAGGCGACGGCGTCGGGGAGAATGGACGCCGCATCATAGTCCAGGCTGTCCGGCAGGCGAACCAGGTTCCTTTCCGGCGCTGCCACATACTCGGCATGGCCGCCGTCGCGTTCGAAGCCGAGTCGCTGCTTCGCCTGGCACAGCTGCGTGTCGCCCCTCAGGCAGTGTCGGCATAGACCGCAGGTGACATCGAGCGCCGCGGTGACGCGGTCTCCGACCCGCCATTGCGTGACGCCGACGCCCAATTCGACCACATCGCCGGCAAGCTCGTGCCCGAGAATACGGGGCAGCTCACCGAGCGGTTGACGGCCCGACAGCAGATGAAGATCGGTGCTGCACAGCCCGCTCGCCCTGACTTTGACCAGAACCTCGCCGGCCGGCGGCGACGGAATTGGACGGTCTGCCACCTCGAGGGCGCCGCCGTAGCGCGTGACCACCACCGCACGCATCGTGCCAGTCATGCGCCTACTCCTTGAGACCGGTCGCGGCGATGCCCTGGATGAACGCGCGCTGCAAGAAGAAGAACAACAGGATCATCGGCAGCGTACCGAGCACGGCGACCGCCATAAGCTGGTCCCACGACGTGCCATAGCTCGACATGAACAGCGAGATGCCGAGCGGCAACGTGCGCAACGAATCCTTGGTGATGATGATCAATGGCCAGATGTACATGTCCCAGGCTTCGCGGAACGTGAACACGGCGAGGGCCACCAGCGCCGGCTTGCACAGCGGCATGACGATCATCCAGAAGATGCGAAATTCCGACGCGCCGTCGATGCGAGCCGCGTCGATCAGCTCGCTGGGGATGCTGAGCATGTACTGGCGCATCAGGAAGACGCCGAAGCCGTCCACCAGGAAGGGCACGATCAGGCCCGGATAAGAGTTCAGCCAATCGAGCTGCTTCACGATCAAGAACAGTGGCACCATCGTGATTTCGAGCGGCAGCATCATGGTGCTGAGAATCAAAAGGAAGGTCAGGCCGCGCCCGCGGTAACGGAATTTGGTCAGGCTGTAGCCGGCAAGCGAACTCAGCAGCAGATTGCCGAGGGTGATCGCCACCGCGACGACGCAGCTGTTGAAAAAGTAGAGAGTGAAGTTCTGCGCCTGCCAGGCAAGCACATAGGACATCCAGTTGATCGGGTTGGGGATCCACTGGATCGGAACGCTGAACATATTCGCCATCGTCTTGAGCGACGATGAAACCATCCAATAGTAGGGCAGCAGCGTAACGCAGGCGATGATCGCCAGAGCGCAGAACGCCAGAATGTTGCCGCGCTGCAGGCTGGGGCGCCGCTGGGTAATTGTGGATCGCACCGACAGTTTCGTCACAGCTCCTCCCCCCGGGTGAAGAGACGCACCTGGATGAACGAAAACGCCATGACGCACAGGAACAGGAACA
>JBEKZK010000797.1:0-3014 GCA_049509935.1 Xanthobacteraceae bacterium
GTCGAGCGCCCCGAACGCGGCGATCACCTTGGCGATGCCGGCATCGACCTGCTGCTCGTCGGCGACGTCCGCGACGGTGGTGAACTCGCCGTCCACGGTCTCCTTGAGCATGACCTTGCTGATCACGTCCTGCTCGGAGATGCCGAGCTCCTTGGCCTGCTCGGGGATCTGCTTGTCGACCAGCGGCGTGCGCACGAATCCCGGGCAGATCACGTTGGCGCGCACGCCGTGCGCCGCGCCCTCCTTGGCGACCACCTTGGCGAGCCCGATCAGGGCGTGCTTGGCCGCCACGTACGGGGCCTTGAGCACCGAGGCCTCCTTCGAGTGCACCGAGCCCATGTAGATCACGCTGCCGCTCTTCTGCTTGTACATCTGCCGCAGTGCCGCCCGGGTGGTCAGGAACGCGCCGTCGACGTGGATCGCCATCAGCTTCTTCCACTTGGCGTACTCGAAGTCGACGATCGGAGCGACGATCTGGATGCCGGCGTTGCTGACGAGGATGTCGAGCGCCCCGAACGCGGCGATCACCTTGGCGATGCCGGCATCGACCTGCTGCTCGTCGGCGACGTCCATGGCGACGCCGAGCGCCCGCTTGCCGGTCGAATCGAACTCGCGGGCGGTAGCGTCCGCCGCCTTGGCGTCGAGATCGGCGATGGCGACGATCGCGCCTTCGCGGGCGAACACGGTCGCGATCTCTTTTCCGATGCCGCTCGCCGCACCGGTCACCACAGCCACCTTGTCCTTCAGCCGCATGGCAGGCTCTCCTGAATCCGTTATCACCAGTGTCGCATCGCGGCTGCGGCGGCGCAACCGGGACCGGCCGATCACGGCATCACGGACCATTGAAAGCCGACCACGGCCGTGTTGTAGATCGCGTGCGCGAGCATTGGGGCGGCGAGCATCCGGGTTCGCTCGTAGATGAGCGCGGCGCAGACGCCGAGGACGAAGACCGGGATCACCGAGATCGGCGGGTGCACGATGGCGAAGATGGCGGCGCTCGCCAGCGTCGCCGCGGCGAGGCCGAGCGATCGCCGCAGTCCTCCGAAGATCAGGCCGCGGAAGATGAACTCCTCGAACAGCGGCGCGGCGGCGATGGTGAGCGCCGCGACCGCGATCGCGATCGTGTGGTCGGCGGCAGGCGATGCGTGCCGCGGCGAGGGAAGGAGGTCGAGGGAGGCGATCGCCGCGATGTAGGCGACACCGGCGAGCGCCGCCGCGACGCCTCCGGCCGCTCCCCACAGCAGGGCCCGCGGCAGGCCGTCGCCGACGATGCGGGGAACGCCGGCGGTGCCGGCGCGCCAGTAGACGAGGCGCATGACCCCGTAGGTCACGGCTCCGGCGAGGCAGAAGGCGAGCCACAGGGTGGTCGCGGCGCCGGCGTCCCGGTCGATCATCCGGACGATGAGGACGACCATTGCCTGCAGCACGAAGAACAGCAGCGCCGCGATCATGCCGTCGGAGACCGAGACCCGCGCCGGCGGCGAGGCCGACGGGTCGAGCAGATAGTCGAGCTGGTCGCGGGCCTTCTGCCACAGGGCGATCGCCAGCAGCGCCGTCAGGATCATCAGGGCGGCGCACTGCCACAGCGTGCTGGCGTAGACCGCATAGACATAGAACGACGCCAGCGTCATGTAGAGGTAGACGTAGGTCAGGCGCAAGCGCCGCTGGACCTCCTGCGCCAGCGGATCGCAGGCGAACACGCCGAGCGCCGTCGCGATGACGGCAAAGATCGGCACGCCGAGGAGCACGACCGCGGCGGAGCCGATGAACCGCAGCGAGACGGTTCCGGCCACCGCGATCGCGGCGGCGAATATGAGGAGCGGATAGACGGTGGCCGCCGACGCCCACAACCGGGCCTTCTGCCACAGCACGGACTCCAGCGATTGCGGCACGCAGTACAGGATCCACAGCGCCTGGCCTTCGGTGTTCAGCGTCTGGAACGCCGAGAGCATCAGCGTGTAGGCGGCGAGCGCGAAGGCGATCGCCGCGAGATTTTCCGGGTGCGCGACGGCGCCGACGAAGATGTTGGACCGGGCATTGAGCACGACCTGCGCGCCGACGATGATGGCGGGGAGCAGCAGCGTCTGCGCCATGAAGCTGCGATCGCGTCCCAGCAGCCGCAGCTCGCGCCGCTGCACGACGGGAAGCAGCGGCCGCCTCGCCTTCGTCTCCGCCGCGGCGCGGCGCGCTGCGCCCGGCACGCGGACGACGGCCTCGCGGGCGCCCGCCGCGACCACGCCGTTGCGCAGCTGGCGGACCAGCAGCGCCCAGGCGACCGCCACGAAGGCGGCGATCTCGCCGGCCATGGCGGCCCACCACAGCGCCCCCGGTCCGCCGCGGGCGGCGGCCAGCGCGCGCACCGCAAGGCCGGTGGGAAGCCAGGTGGTCCACTCGGGCAGCGCCGCCGCGAAGCCGAACATGAACGCGTCGTCGCGCAGCGCCATCGCCATGGCGAGCAGGCACATGAGCCCGCCGGCGACGGAGATCACCGCCTGCAGGTTCCTGAGCCTGGGCGGCGATAGCGACAGGCGCAGCCCGGTGTCCACCAGGGTCTGCGCGGCCGCCACCGCGAGCAGCAATGCCAACGTCGTTGCCAGCCCGAGAAACGGGGCCGTCCAGCGGTAGCCGCACTCCCAGGCGAGGATCGACAGGAACGGGCCGAGCGCGATGAACCCGGCCGCATTGGTCACCACCCGCTCGACCAGCCGGCTCGACAGCAGGGTGGACAGCGGCATCGGCAATGTCACGAGCCACTCGAGATCCCATTCGGGCCGGGTGATCTCGCGGCTGGCGAGCGCCAGGAACAGCACCGCCAGCACGATGAGCGTGACCTCGAGGGTCGCGCCCTTGATGACGCCGGGGGCGAGCACGCTGCCGGGGGCCGGCGCGATGCGCCGCAGCGACGGCTGCGGATGTTTCGGCGGCACTCCGACGTTGGCGGCCTTGGGCTGCTCCAGGACGGTGCCGAGCGCCTTGTTCAGGTGGGCCATGCCCTGGAACGACAGGTTGATGAA
>JBEKZK010000798.1:0-3010 GCA_049509935.1 Xanthobacteraceae bacterium
AAGCGGGTCTCGTAGTCGAGCACATAGTGCGGGATGCCGATCCGCTCGGCGACCAGGCGGGCGTCATAGATGTCCTGGCCGGCACAGCAGGCGCCCTTGCGATGGGTGGTGGCGCCGTGGTCGTAGAGCTGCAGGGTCACGCCCACCACGTCGTAGCCCTCGGCCCGGAGCAGCGCCGCCGTGACCGAGGAGTCGACGCCCCCCGACATGGCGACGACCACGCGCGTAGCCTCCGGCGCCCGGTCGATATCGAGGGTGTTGACCATGATGGCCGCGGCGTGTGCCGCGCTCCCAGACGTTGTCGCCGCTAGTGCGGCGGATTTGAAGTTCCTATCAGATGTGCGGCGCGCTCGTCATAGGAACGTCAAATCCTAAAAGCCGCACTCGAATCATAGACTTGCTAGTGCACCTCTGGATTCCGACGTTCGCACCAGAGGATATCGCCAAGTGATGCGAACTTCGGAATCGGTGCACTACAGCGCTTCCCGGTCATAGTGAACCACTTGTTGCGGCGCCTCGACCTGGGAAGCGCTGTAGATTCCTCGTTGGCGCATGTCCTTGATCGGCGAACCGGGTCCACTTCGCCGGGACATGCTGTAGCACGCGGCCAAGGGCCACCGTCGCCCATCCGGCCGTCCCGGATCGCTCCTTATAATAGGGCGGCGGCGACGAGGCGCAATGTCTTGCAGCATGCGGCCCGCCCAGCACCGGCCCGCCGAACCCCGGCAGATCCTGCCGGGTTGCCAGCAAGCACTGCCGGGCGAACACTCCCGCGGCGCCACGGGTTTTCCGACAAGTCACTGATGGACATCATTTATCTGTCCTCGAGCGGATGGCCCGGGGCTTGCTAGATATGTGCAGCGCCATGCCGCGCGCGAATCGCTTCGAAAGGTCGTGCCCCGTGACTCCCGTCGCACCGGATCCGAGCCCCGCCCCGCCGCCGGCGCCCTCCGCGGCCCCCCCGGCAGCCAGCCCGAGCGCGGGTGCCTCGAGCACCGGTGCGCCGACCCCGTTCGAATCGATGCTCCACGGGAGCGTGGCCACGACCGGCCGTGCACCGGCGTCAGCCACCACGCAGCCGGCTCGCGACGCCGGCGCCAACGGCGCCAGCGGCTCGACCGGCGGGCGACTCGACGCGACGGGGATGCCGGCCGGCCGCGGCAAGGCGGCCACCACCGCGGTGGCCGACGCCACCAATATCATCGTCACCGATCCGGCCAAGACTCCGCCCCCGTCCGGCCCGCCCGGGACCACGAATGCCGGCCAGACCGTGACGACGGGCGGCCAGGCCACGACGAGCACCAGCCAGGCGGCGAGCGTCGACCCCACGACGGTCGCGCCGGCCGATCCTGCAACGGCGGCGGCCAATGCGGCGGCCGCGGCGGCCAGCAACGATGCGGCCGCGATCCCGGCGGGGCCCCCTGCCAAGACCAAGTCGACCGATCCCAAGACGACCGACCGGGCCGCTGGCGACAAGGCCGCCACCGATCCGTCCAATACCGCTCCGCCAGTCGATCCGACGACCGCGGCGGCCAATGCGGCCGCGGTGGCCGCCGCGGTTGCGGTTCCGATCCCGCCGCCGCCGGCCGCGCCGGCCCCGCCGGCCGCTGCGGCCGCGGCCGATCCCGCCGCGACGCGCCCGGCGGGCGCGATCGACGGAGCAGCCCCGGCGCCTTCCACTCCGGCGAACGCGGCGCCGCCGGCGGACAGCGCCCCGCCTGACGGCGCGCCAAACCCAGTTCCCGTGATCAGACCCGATGGCGGCAAAGCCCAGGCCGGTGCCACCCCGCCGGGGCCAGACGCTGCCTCGACCGCTCCGGCAGCCGGCAAGGCCAAGGCGGAGAGCGCCGGCCCGGTGCCGGCGGTCGATCCGCAGGCGGCGGCACGCGCGAAGCCGGAGCCGTCGGCAGCCGTCCCCGGGAACGATCCCTTATCGGCCGCCCCTGCGGCCACAGGTGCCGAGGCCCCGGCAACCCCGGCGCCGGGTCCGACGGCAACGGCGACCAAGGCGGCCGCGAGCGACATCCGTATCGAAAGCCCGCCCGCCCCGACCGGGTCTCGCCAGCCAGCCGCGGCGGGGGCGCCGCAGGGCGTCGCCGGCTTCCCGGTGCCGACCGCGTGGCCGCTCGCCGCCTCCGCCGCCACGGCTCCGGCCGACCGCGCGGTGCCGATCGCCGGGCTCGCGGTCGAAATCGCCTCGCGCGCGCAGGACGGCCAGCGCAGCTTCGAGATCCGGCTCGATCCCCCCGACCTCGGCCGCATCGCCATCCAGCTCAATGTCGACAGCACCGGCCATGTCACGTCGCACCTCGTCGCGGACCGGCCGGACACCCTCGATCTGCTCAGGCGCGACGCGCCGTCGCTGGAGCGCGCACTGCAGTCGGCCGGGCTGAAGACCGACGACGGCGGGATGCAGTTCTCCTTGCGCGACCAGTCGTCGTTCGCCGGCGGCCAGCAGGCCCAGCGCGACAGCACCGCAGCGGTTGCGCGCATCGTCGTGCCCGATCCGGAGCTCCCTCCGGTCGACACGGCAGTGCGCGGATACGGACGCGTTGCCGGAATCGGCAGCGGCGTCGACATTCGGGTTTGAAGGACATTCGCCCATGACCACGATCACCGGCCCCACCGCCACCACAGCCTCCCCGGTCACCGCCGCCGTCACCGCGGCGACGACCCCGTCCTCGTCGACCTCGGGCTCGACCGGCTCGACCGCCAGCAGCGGCTCGTCGCTTGCCGGCAACTTCGACGAGTTCCTGCAGCTGCTGACCACGCAATTGCAGAACCAGAATCCGCTCGACCCGCTCGACACCAACCAGTTCACCTCGCAGCTGGTGCAGTTCTCGTCGGTCGAGCAGCAGATCAACATGAACACCCAGCTCGGCACCCTGATCTCGCTGCAGCAGACCGCGCAGAGCACGTCGGCGCTGGGATTCGTCGGCCAGACCGTGACGGTGTCGGGCGCCACGGCAACGCTCGCCAACAACCAGGCGAGCTGGTCCTACAACTCACC
>JBEKZK010000799.1:0-3010 GCA_049509935.1 Xanthobacteraceae bacterium
CCGACCACGGATCGACGGTCCAGCAGTTTGATTCGTTTTTGATTCGGCTCTCCGGGAATTTGGTAGGAACCTGCCGACCCGGACCGACCGGGCCTCGAACTCCGGCCTCATGGACCACGCTGGTCCGGCCTCAGCCTCGGCCCAGAACAGGATCGACAATGGAGGCGTCAACGCAGTCCAGCCCGAACCGCTCGTTCCGGCTGCTTCTGGTCGGGCAGGATCCCGACAACGCCGATCTCGCGCGCAAACGGCTCGCCGGCGAGTCCGACTACTCGTTCGAGATCCTGCACGTGACGCGGTTGAGCGACGCCATCGAAACGTTGGAGAGATCGCGGGTCGACGCCACTATCCTGGACCTCGATCTTCCGGATTCCACCGGCATCGACACGCTGCGACGCCTGCGCGATCGCTGGCCGGACGGCGCCATCGTGGTGCTGACCAGCGGTGCCACCGAGGACCTGCGCAAAATGGCGGTGCAGGAGGGCGCCGCGGACGTCCTGGGCAGGAGCGACCTGGTGTCGCCATTGCTCTCGCGGACCCTCGTCCACGTGCTGGAACGGCTGCGGGCGCAGCAGAATCAGCGCCAGACGGAAGCCCTGCTGTCCGCCAATCCCGACGCAGTGGTGGTGACAAACACGGACGGCGTGGTGGCGCTGGTCAACGACGCGGCGCTGGCGCTGTTCGGCAAGACCCGCGAGGCGTTTGTCGGAGAAGGCCTCGGCATACCCTTCGAGGTCGGCAAGGTGTCCGAGATCCGGTTCGAGCTGGGCGGCCAGATGCGCACCGCCGACATGCGGGTCGCTCATTGCGAGTGGGAGCGCAAGCCGGCGTTTCTCGTTGCGATACGCGACATCACCGAGCAGAAGCGGATCGCCGAGCAACTGCGCCAGGCGCAGAAGATGGAGGCGATCGGCCACCTCGCCGGCGGCGTCGCCCACGACTTCAACAACCTCCTCCTGGTGATGATGATCTACGCCGACATGGTGTGCAGAAGCCTCGACGAGGGTGATCCGCGTCGCAAGGACATGCAGGAGATCATCCATTCGGTCGAGCGCGGCCAGGCCCTGACACGGCAACTGCTGGCCTTCTCCAGCCGGCACCCGGTCGACGCTCGCGTCATCGATTTGAAAGTCGTCGTCAACGGCCTTCACAATCTGCTGCGGCGGACGTTGCCGGCCGATATCCAGGTGTTGACCGAACCCTGCGCGGAGCTCTGGCCGGTTCTCGCCGATCCCGGCCAGATCGAGCAGGTGCTGCTGAATCTCGCCGTCAATGCCAGGGACGCGATGCCGGACGGTGGCCGATTCACGATCGCGATGGAGAACATCGTCGTGGCCGAGCAGCGTGGCCCGGTCGCGCCCGGAGACTACATCGCGGTGCGCGTCAGCGATACCGGGTGCGGCATCAGACCGGAGCATCTGGAGCGGATATTCGAGCCGTTCTTCACCACCAAGGGCGTCGGCAAGGGCACCGGCCTCGGGCTGGCGACCAGCTACGGCATCGCCCGCCAGGCCGGCGGCGACCTCCTGGCGGAGAGCACGCAGGGCGTCGGCAGCATGTTCACCCTGCTGCTGCCGCGAACCCGCCTGGCGTTCATTGCCGAGGCTCCGCCGCTCAGCCAGGTCGAGCAGCACGACGGCGTCGAGACCATCCTGCTGGTCGAGGACGACCTCGCGGTGCGCCGCTCGACGTCGCGAATTCTGCGCGAGCACGGATATTCGGTGGTCGAGGCGGGAGACAGCAAGGCCGCGCGCGACGCCCTGACACATCACCATCCGATCGACTTCGTCGTCACCGATTCGATGATGCCGGGCGGGGGCGGACGCGAGCTCGCGGAGCATCTTGCGCTCGACTACCCGGGCATCAAGATCCTGTTCATGACGGGCCAGGCCGAGGATCGCGTCATCAACAACGGCTTCGGCGCCAAGAACAGCGATCGGCGCGTGCTGCTCAAGCCGTTCCTTCCGCAGAAGCTGCTCGACACGATCCGCGAGATGCTCGAAGCCTGACGATCTGATTCCCCATCGGAAGGTCGCGCGTACGAGGGGTCCCCGGACCTAACGGAATCGCAGAGATGGCGAGCCGTCGGAAGATAACGCTCGACCGCGCCGGCGATCGGGCCTATACGCGAAATGTCCCTGAGTTCGGACACTGACCTCGGATCATTTTTCGGTGGGACCGTTCGGCGGTTGGCTTCCCGACCCGAAGGCTCACCATGGCAGTCATTCTCGTCATCGACGACGACCAATCGGTGCGCACGGCAATTCGCGCATTGCTGGAGCACCGGGGGATCGACGTGCTGGTCGCCGACAGCGGCGCCGCCGGCATCAGTCATCTCGACACGTCCGCCGTCGACCTTGCCGTGGTCGACATCTTCATGCCCGACATGGATGGTCTGGAGATCATCCGGACATTAAAACAGCGCAACCCGGGCCTGCCGGTCATCGCCATGTCCGGCTTCCTGGCCCGCGATTCCCACCGCGTGGCACCGGACTTTCTCCGCATGGCAGGCCTGCTCGGCGCCGCCTGCTGCCTGCGCAAGCCGTTCCAGCCACATCAGCTGATGGCCGCGATCGACGCATGCCTCGGCCTGCCGATCGGCACGCCGCGGCACCGTGCCCCGCTCATGTCCACAGCGGAGCGTATCGCCGAGGAATTGCAAAGAGCCTTTCCGGTCCTGGGGTGCGTTGCCGGCCCCGACGCCATCAGAGCGCTCGGGGCGTGACGTGATCAGACCGCCATTCGCCGGGTTCGCGAGCCCACCCCCCCCCCGCGACGAGCAAATCCAGGAGGCCGAGATGACGAAACGTCGGGCCGCAGCGGCGCGAGTGGAAGACCATGCCACACCTGAGCAGGTCATGACCCAGGGTCGCGGCGGATTTCCGGTCGTCGGGATCGGCGCCTCCGCGGGCGGTCTCGACGCCTTCAGCAAGCTGCTGCAGGCGCTGCCGAGCGACTGCGGGATGACCTTCGTCCTGATCCAGCCTCTCGACCCCAAGCATTCGAGCAT
>JBEKZK010000008.1:0-21842 GCA_049509935.1 Xanthobacteraceae bacterium
GTCGATGCGGTGCTGGGGGAAACCCCGGTCGATCGCTTCGCCGAGCAGGCGGCGCCGAGCGTCGCGGCGCCAAGTGTCGCGGCGCCAAGTGTCGCGGCGCCAAGTGTCGCGGCGCCGCCGCCGGATCGTGCGCCTGAGCCGCCCCGCGCCGCTTCCGCGATCATTCCCGCCGCGCCGCCGGCGGCCGCAAGGGCGGCACCGCCGGCGCCGGAGGCCGCCGTCATGGCGGCACGCGAGGCGGCGAAAGGCGCCGCCAGCCTCGAGGAGCTGCGCGCGATCGTCGCGGCGTTCGACGGCTGTGCCCTGAAGGCGACCGCCCGGCAGGTGGTCTTCGCCGACGGCACGCCGGGCAGCCGCGTGATGCTCGTCGGCGAGGCGCCGGGGCGCGAGGAGGACCTCGAGGGCCTGCCCTTCGTCGGCCGCTCGGGCCAGCTGCTCGACCGCATGATGGCGGCGATCGGGCTCTCCCGCCGCAACGCCTACATCGCCAACATCATCCCGTGGCGACCGCCCGGCAACCGCACGCCGACCCCGCAGGAGCAGGCGATCTGCCTGCCGTTCATCGTGCGCCAGATCGAGCTTTGCGATCCCGACATCCTGGTCTGCCTCGGCGGTCCGAGCGCCGCCGCGCTGCTCGGCGTCAAGGAAGGCATCACCCGGATTCGCGGGCGCTGGTTTCCCTATTCGACCGGCCGCGACATCCGCGCCATCGCCACCCTGCACCCAGCCTACCTGCTGCGCCAGCCGCTGCAGAAGCGGCTTGCCTGGCGGGATTTCCTCGCCGTGAAGAAGGCGATGGGCGGGACAGAGGACAGACGACGGACGACGGAGGACGGATAAGGAATACGCGACCTTGGCAAATCCGCGCGCGTCCTCTGAACTTCAGATGACAGACGACGGAGAGTCGTCCTCTGTCCTCTGTCCTCTGTCCTCTGTCCTCCGCTTACTGGGCCGGCCTGATCACCGCCCAGCCGATGCGCAGCAGCGGCAGGCGGCCCTGGACGGAGCGCTGGAAGGAGCGCGGGAGCTCGGGCACGATGTCGGGAAAGCGCGACTTGATGGCATCGGGCGGATGGCCGGCGCTGTCGGTGGCGGGCCACAGCAGGACGGCGCCCTTGCGCCGGATATCGGCGTCGCTCACCCACGGGGTCAGTCCCGGCGAGGCGGCGGCGAACAGGGAGGGGCGATCGGGGGAGGCGAGCGCGACGGCACCGGCGAGCCGGACGTCGCCGACCACGACCTGCAGCGGCTTGCCGGTGCGCCGGCGGAACGATTCGGTGAAGAACTGCGCCATGGCGGAGACCGGCTGGGCGATCTCCAGATCCATCCCCGCCAGCGGCAGCACGGTCGCGCCCGCCATGACGGCGACCGCCGGCGCCAGCAACAGCCCGAGCCACACCACGCCGACGAAGCGCTCGCGGTGCAGCCTGATGACGTTGCCGGCCGCGAGCACCGCGGCGAGCCCGGAGAGCACGACGATCCAGCCGATCCCGCCAGCGGGGATCTTCTGGCCGAGCAGGGCAGCCACGAGCGTCGCCGTCACCGCCGGCGCCAGCGCAAAGGTATGGACGAAGGTCGGCGCCAGGGGATCGGGGGCGTGGCGTTCGAACGCCGGCGCGGTGTCCTTTGCGGGCTTGCCGACGCCGCCGGCGACCATCACCAGGACCAGCATCAGGCCGTGGGCGGCGAGCACCAGGGCGATCAGCTTCACCCATCCGAACAGGTGCCCGTCGAAACCCAGCAGGTGCCCGATGGCGCCCAGGTCCGGCCACGCCGCCGCGCCGCTCGTCTCGAGCCATATCAGGTGGGGAAACACGATCAGCACTGCGATCATGCCCGCCGCCCAGGCATCGACGTTGCCGACCGCAGCGCGCCCGCGCGGAGTGGCGGCGATGAAGCCGATGATCAGCGCTACGAGAATGAGGCCCGCATAGATGGTGAGCAGCAGCAGCCCGAGGTCGATGCCGAGTGCCAGCCAGTAGCGCCGGCGTCCCTCCGCCACCGCCCGCCAGGTGTGCAGCAGGGCGAGCGCCGCAAGCGGCATGGCGAGCACGGCCGGGCCGAAGTCCGGGGTCGGCACCGAGAACGAAAGGATGCCGACCATCAGCAGCACCGCCATCACGGCATGGCGGGTGCCGACGATGGAGCGGCCGAGCGCGAACACCGCCCAGAAGGTGACGATGACGCAGCCCTGCGACAGCAGATAGACCCCGGTCAGCCTGCCGCCGGCGAGATCGAACGCGAGCTCGCCGAGCCAGTTGGCGAGCGGCGGCCCGAGCGCAGATCCGAGCGGCCAGTGGTGGCCGATGGCGAGCACCAGCGGCAGGTCGCCTGGAGGCGCCGCATAGAAGATCACTGGGACCAGGGTCCACAGCAGCGCCTGCGACAGCGTCGCGGTCCAGAACATCGCGGCGGGACGCGCCCGCAGGGCCTCGACGAGCAGCGAAATGTAGCGCATGGGCCCCGCGCAACGGATGCCGGCTGGAGATATGCCAGGACGAGATAGCCGCCGATCCGCTACAGAGGCAACAAATTTGCCCCTTTGTCGTCGCCCTGCGGCGGGTCGCCGAATGCCGCCGCGACCGGCGCGAACGAGCGCCGGTGGTGGACCGTCGGCCCGAGCCGCGCCAGCGCGGCGACGTGCTCGGGAACGCTGTAGCCCATGTGGCGCTCGAAGCCGTAGCCCGGATGGGCGAGGCCGAGCCGCGCCATCAGCCGGTCGCGCGTGACCTTGGCGACGATCGAGGCTGCCGCGACCGAGAGCACCAGGCCGTCGCCGCCGATCACCGCCTCGCAGTCGCAGTCGACCGCGATGCGGTCACGGCCGTCGACGAAGACGAGGCGCGGCGCCACCGGCAGCGCGCGCACCGCGCGGGCGAGCGCCCACAGCGAGGCGCCGCGGATGTTGTCGCAATCGATCCGCGCCGGCGACGCGAAAGCGACCGCCACCTGGGCGCTGCGGCAGATTTTTTCGTAGAGCGCCTCGCGCCGTACGGGCGCAAGCTTCTTGGAATCGTCGAGCCCCCGGGGGATGCGGCGCGGATCGAGGATGACGGCCGCCGCCACGACCGGGCCGGCGAGCGGCCCGCGCCCGGCCTCGTCGCAGCCCGCCACCGGCGCGATGCCGCGCCGCATCGCCCGGCGCTCGCGGGCGAATGTCGGCACCGGGTCTGGCTCGGGCAGCGGCAGCTCGGCCTTGTCGCGACTCATGGGCGCGATGCTGGCCGGGCGCGCGCCGCGAATCAACCGCCGGACATGTGGATCATGGGGACGGCTGGGCGGGCGGCGGCCCTCAGCGCACCGGCACCATCACCAGAAGCTCTCGGCGGCTGCGGTAGAACTCGATCCAGGGCCGCGTCGGGTCGAGTCGGAACGCCGGCGCAGGGCCGCGAAGGCCGGCGCGATACGGTCCAGATGCTGCTCCCAGTCGGCGATGCGGCTGCGGGCATCGCGGTCAGAACAGGCTGAGCTGTACCGAGCCCTGGCGCGGCGGGCGGAAATGCTCAGTGGTGAGGCGGGCCTTGCCGACGTTGAGGTTCAGCTTCTCGCAGGCGACCTCGAAACGGCGGCCGATCATCCACGCATAGGGGCCAGCCCCGGTCATCCGGCGGCCCCAGGTCGAGTCGTAGTCGCGGCCGCCGCGCATCTCGCGGATCAGCTTGAAGACGTGGCGGAAGCGGTCGGGAAAGTTCGCGATCAGCCATTCGCGAAAGAGATCGCGCACCTCGAGCGGCAGCCGCAGGATCACGTAGCCGGCGCCCTGGACGCCGGCCGCGGCAGCGGCGTCGAGAATGCGCTCGATCTCGGCGTCGTTGATCGCCGGGATGACCGGCGCCACCATCACGGAGGTCGGCACGCCGGCCTGCGCGAGCTGGCGCAGGGCCTCGAGCCGGCGCGGCGGAGTGGCCGCCCGCGGCTCCATGGTGCGGGCGAGCTTGGCATCGAGCGTCGTCACCGACACCGCGACCTTGACGAGGTTGCGGCTCGCCATGCGCGACAGGATGTCGAGATCGCGCAGCACCAGCGCCGACTTGGTGACGATGCCGACCGGATGCCCGGCCTTGTCGAGCACCTCGAGGATGCGGCGCATCACCTCGTGGCGGCGCTCGATCGGCTGATACGGATCGGTGTTGGTGCCGATCGCGATGGTGCGCGGCGCATAGCCGGGCGCCGAGAGCTCGCGCTCCAGCAGCTCGGGCGCATCGGGCTTGACGAACAGCTTCGATTCGAAGTCGAGCCCCGGAGACAGGCCGAGATAGGCGTGCGTCGGCCGGGCGAAGCAGTAGACGCAGCCGTGCTCGCAGCCGCGATAGGGATTGATCGAGCGGTCGAACCCGATATCGGGCGACTCGTTGCGGGTGATCACCTTGCGCGCGGTGTCGATGGTCACCGTGGTGGCGAACGGCGGCAGGTCCTCGAGACTCTGCCAGCCGTCGTCGAAGGCGACGCGCGCGATCGGCTCGTAGCGGCCCGATGCGTTCGACCGGGCGCCGCGGCCGCGCCGGCGCTCGGGCTCCACCGCGACGCCGCCGATCCCCGCGTCCGCAGGATCGCCCGCCGCCGGGCCGGGCGACGCCGGCGGGCGCGGCTCGCGCGCGACCCGCGAGGAGACGCGGACCGAGCGCGGCTCGGCGGTGGAAGGACCGGCCTTGGAGGCGCGGACGGTTGAGGAGCGGGCCATGACGCTTGCCTACCGGATATCGTCGAACAAAACAAGAACAAAGATTGCCGCATGCATTCCGCCGGCGCCTCGTCGGGGCAAGCGGATGGGCGCACGGCCGCCGCTCGCCGCAACGGAGTTGGGCGGTCGAGCAGCGGTCGCGCAAGCCAGGCCGTTGTGCGCTGCAAACCGCGTGCTAGCCTGCAGGGTTTCGGGGAGCGTTCGATGCTCAGCGTGGTGATTGCGACGGAGGATTCCGAGCGTCCGCTGCTCGCCACGCTCGCCGCCCTGGTGCCGGGCGCCACCGCAGGCGCGATCCGCGAGGTGATCGTGGCGGATGCGGGCTCGCGCGACCAGACCCAGGAGGTCGCCGACGTCGCGGGGTGCCGCATCCTGGTGCAGCCGGCCGCGCCGCCGGCGGCCCGGCTCAGGGCCGGAGCCGCGATCGCGCGCGGCCCGTGGCTGATGTTCCTGGAGCCCGGGGTGGTGCCGGACGCCATGTGGATCACCGAGGTCACGCGCTTCGTCGAATTGGCCGAACGCTCCGGCAGCGCCCACGGACGCGCCGCGGTGTTTCGCCCGGGCGCGGCCGCCGACGGGGCGCGGCCGGTCCTCGCCGAAGCGTTCGCCCTGCTGCGCGCGAGGCTCGGCGCCATGCCACGCTCCGAGCAGGGCCTGATCATCAGCAAGCGCGATTACGATCAGCTCGGCGGCCACCGCACCGATGCGGCCGACGGCGCCGCCGACCTGCTGCGCCGGATCGGGCGGCGGCGCATCGTGATGCTGCGCTGCGGAGCGGTGAAGACGGAAGCGGGATATGATAAAGTATGAGATCATGCAACTCTGCACGATCGAGATTGGACGCCGCAATGGAACGCATGACGATCACCCTGACCGACGAGCAGGCCGATCGCGTCAAGGCCGCCGTAGCCAGGGGAGACTATGCCTCGCACAGCGAGGTTATCCGCGAAGCCTTGCGAGATTGGGAGTTGAGCCAATCTTTCCGCAATCAAGCCCTTTTCGGAATTGAAGGGCGAGATTGACAAGGGCATGGCCGATGTGGCCGCCGGGCGGGTCAGCGACTTCGACGCCGATTCGATCATCGCGTCTACGGGCAGCGCACCCGGTGCCACCGTCCGGAGGAGGTCTGCAGGTAGCAGCGGCCATTGTGGGTGGTGATCGAGCCGATCATGCCGCCGGCAACGGCGCCGACGACACCGCCGACGACCGCGCCCCCCACCGACCGGGTGGCGAGGCCGCCGATCACGGCGCCGGTCCCGCCACCGATCACGGCGCCGCCCACCGTGTTGTAGTCGCGCGTCGAGTTCGCGCAGCCCGACAGAGCGAGCGCAAGCATGGCGACGGGCAGCAGCTTTCTCATGTTCTCGCCCCCGACTCTTGATCCGATCGCCCCGACCGCAGGCCGGCGAACCCGATATCCCCGCGTGGCGCACCTGCCGCGGAGACAGCCGGAAAAATGTGTCACCGTCGCGACCGGCGGCTCTCTCACGGCGAGCGCCGCGTCGCCAGTTGCCGCTGCATTCTCGGCCTCGCGGAGGCAGGATCGCCTGGCAACGCTGAGCATTCCGTTGCGGCAGCTCTTCCACTAAACTCGAGCCCGCGGCGGGGTTCAGAATGTCGGACGTACTGACGAGGGATAAGATCGAGCAGCTGGCGCCCGACCAGGCGTCGCTCGCCGCCGCCCTCAAGCTGATGAAGCCGGCGAGCTTTCCGCTGCTGGCGCGCACCGGCGACGGCTCGCTCATCTGGGGCGAATGCCAGGGATCCGGCGCAACTCCCTACCGCGTCATCGTATCGCCACCCGACCTCGGCTACAGATGCACCTGCCCGAGCCGCAAATTCCCGTGCAAGCATGTGCTCGCTGTGATGTGGATCGCCTGCGAGAGCCCGCAGCGATTCGACGAGGCGCCGACGCCCGACTGGGTCGGCGACTGGCTGACGCGGCGGCGTCCGAAGGTCGCCGCGGAGGGCACCGCGGTGACGGCCGGCGGCTCTCTCGCGGCGGCGGTCGCAGAGATTGCAGAAACCGACCAAGCTGCCGATCCGGCGGCGGCGGCGCGGGCCGAGGTGCAGCGGAAGCGGGTGCGTGAGCAGCGCGAGGCGTCAGTGCGCCACGGCCTCGACGATCTCGATCGCTGGATCGTCGACCAACTGGACCTCGGGCTCGTTGGGTTCCCGCAGCGCGCCACCGGAAGCGCCAGAACGTTGTCGACCCGCCTGGTCGACGCCAAGGCGCCCGGACTCGCGACCCGGCTCGACGCCCTGGCGGCGGATGTGTTCCGGGTCCCCGAGCAGATGCGCGTCGACCTGGTGCTCGAGCGGCTCGCCGCCCTCGCGCTGATCTCCTCGGCCTACCGTCACCAGGAAAAACTGACGCCGCCACTGATTGAGGATGTGCGCCGCGCCGCGGGCTGGATATTGCGGCGCGAGGATCTGCTGGCGGACGAAGGCGCTCCACGGGTCACCGCCGACTGGATCGTGGCGGCCACGCGCAGCGAGGTGCAGCCCGACAAGCTCAGACGGCTGGAGACGTGGCTGCTCAACGCCGCCACCGCCGACCCGTTGACGCGAGTGGCGCTGCTGGTCGACTTCGTTCCGCTCTCGTCCGGGCCGTCCGCCCCGCCGTTCCTCGCCGGCGAGACGTTTTCCGGAGAGGTCGTGCTCTATCCGTCCATGGCGCCCCTGCGCGGCCAGCTGGCGACGCGAACGCCGGTGTCGGTCCCGCCGCCATGGCCGTCGATGCCGGACGGTCTTGCCGTCGCGCTGGAGGAATACGAGGCCGCGCTCGTCCGCCAGCCATGGCTCGACTCCTGGCCCCTCGCCGCGCGCGGCCTCGCAGTCGTGCCGATCGCAGCCGACCAGCTCGGGCTTGCCGACACGAGTGGCCTCACGCTGCCCCTCGACAGCAGCCAGGCTGACAATCTCATTCCGATGCTCGGCCTCGAACCGGTGTCGGCGCTGTGGATTTGGGACGGTCGCTTCGCAACCCTGCTCGCCGCCGATACGCCGCTCGGCCGCTGGCACGAGGCGTAGATGCGGGAGCTCATCAGCGCAGGCGAGCTCGACCGGATCAAGCAGTCGATGGTGCTCGGCCTGGCGCGGCGGGCGATGGAGCTGCCCGATGGTCTTGCCGCGATGATCGCTGCGGGGCGGCCCGGACGCGAGCCGGCACTGACCGTGCTGGCGCTCGCCGGCCAGGCGCAACGATTTGTTCGGCCGCAGGGCGTGCGCCATCCCATCCCCGAGGCGGCGCTGCGCATGCATCAGGACCCGCGCCCGATCCTCTCCAACGGCGGACGACGCGCTCTGCGCCGGCTGGCGAGCAGCCTGGAGCGCGGCAGCGCCGACGCGGTGCTGCGGGCGGTGCTGCGTCGAATCGGGCGCGCCGGGTTCCGGCTGCATCCGTTCGACCTGCCGAAGCTCGTGGCGTACATCCGCGACGATGGCAAAAACCTCGGGATCGCCGAGCGCGCATATCTGAGCCTCGTCGACCGATCAACCCGGCCGCAGAACGCTCTGCACGCCGACATCACGGCGGAGAACTGGACCGAATTCCCCAAGGGTCATCGAGTCGCGTTCGTTGCGAGCGTGCGACGCCAGCATCCGGCGGCCGGCCGTGCGCTGGTCGCCGATGCGCTCAAGTCGGAGGCGGCCGACATGCGTGGCGTGCTGCTCGAAGCTCTGGCTGCCGGCCTCGAGGCCGATGACCTGCCATTGCTCGAAGCCGCGACGACGGATCGGGCGGAGAGCGTGCGTGCGGCCGCCTCCCGGCTGATCGCACGCGTACCCGGAACCCCGGCTTATCTGGCCCGCCTCGCCGAGGCAGCACGGTGCTTTACGCGAAGCACGACGGGCCTTGCCGGGGCGTTGAACAGGGTGGGCCTGCTGCCGACCGCCGAGGCCAGGTTCGTGCCGCCGCCGGCACCGAACCCGGCGGTGCAGACGCAACGGCTGCACACCCTGTTCGAGGGCCTGCCCGCAGACGACGTGGCAGCAGCGGCTGGCCTGACGCTCTCGGAGCTGCTCAACGCCCTGCCGGCCGACGACGTCGCGGTGCTCCCGTCGTTCGCAGCGACCGCGGGGCTGCAGGGGCGCAATGACCTGGTCGCGCGTTTCGTCGAGCACAAGCTGTTCCGGGCGGCTGCCGGCTCGCACCTCTTCGCGCACCAGTTCGCCGCTCTCGCCGGCCAGCTCATCGAGCCGCTCGCGATCGCGTCTGCCGAGCAACTTCTCGCCTCGCCCGGATGGCGGGCGGTGCTGCAGCGGCTGTCCGATGAACGCGGCAAGGACGACGGTACGCTGGTATGGGCCGCCGTCATGTTGCCGGACGCCGCCATGCCTCTCCTGCTGGAATCGCTCGCTCCGCTTTCCCCCGCCACGACCCGCTCGGCGCGCGATTTCGCCGAACTGGTGATGACGTTGAGGTGAATCCGATGCCCGACCACCAGCTGCGCCAGTCCGCCGAGGAGATGTTCGCCGAGGAGCTCGAAGCACTGGCGAAGGAGGATGTGCGGCCGCGCCCCGCCAACTGGCGGCTCTCGCCGCAGGCCGTTGTCACCTACCTGATGGGTGGCAGGACCGGGTCGGGCGTCGAGATCACGGCAAAATATATTGGCAATCGCCGCCTGATCGAGACCGCCGTGGCGACGCTTGCGACCGATCGGGCGCTGCTGCTGCTCGGTATTCCGGGCACCGCCAAGTCATGGGTTTCCGAGCATCTCGCCGCCGCCATCACCGGCTCCTCGCAGATGCTGGTGCAGTGCACGGCGGGCACCGACGAGAACCAGATACGCTACGGCTGGAACTACGCGCTGCTGCTCGCCAAGGGCCCGTCGCGCGACGCCCTGGTGGCGACACCCCTGGTGCGCGCCATGGAGGCCGGCCGCATCGTGAGGTTCGAGGAGCTCACCCGCATGGGCTCCGACGTACAGGACACGCTGATCACCGTCCTGTCGGAAAAGACGCTGCCGATCCCCGAGCTCAACGACGCCGTGCAGGCGCGCCGCGGCTTCAATCTGATCGCCACCGCCAACAGCCGCGACAAGGGCGTCAACGAGCTGTCCTCGGCGCTCAAGCGCCGCTTCAACGTGGTGGTCCTGCCGCTGCCGGCAACCATCGACGAAGAAGCGGAGATCGTCATCAAGCGGGTCGGCGAGATCGGCGCCGGCCTGGAATTACCGAAGGTGGCTCCGGCCGAAAAGGAGATCGCACGGATCGTCACCATCTTCCGTGAGCTGCGCGACGGGCAGACGCTCAACGGCAAGCTCAAGCTGAAGATCCCGTCGAGCACGCTGTCGGCCGCCGAGGCGATCGCCGTGACCATTGGCGCCTGGGCGGAAGCCGGCCACTTCGGCAACGGCACGATCGATGCCCAGAGCCTTGCCGCGAACCTGGTCGGCGCCATCGTCAAGGATCCGGTGCAGGACCGGGTGGTCATGCAGGAATACCTCGAAACGGTCGTGCGCGAGCGCAGGGACTGGGGCGACCTCTATGCGGCGATCCGCGAGGTGATGTGACTCGAGGTGAAGTGATTTGTAGCTTGAAGTGGCTTATCAGGTGAGATGACTTGACATCCGACGTCGCCGATCGACTCCACATCTTCGGCATCAGGCATCATGGGCCGAGCTCGGCACGCAGCCTCGCGGCGGCGCTCGACGTGCTCGATCCGGCCTGCGTGCTGATCGAAGGACCGCCCGAGGCCGATCCCCTGATCCGGTTCGCGGCGTCATCGGCGATGATCCCACCGGTCGCCATCCTGGTGCACGGGCAGGACGACCCGCAAAATGCGGCGTTCTATCCGTTTGCGGTATTCTCCCCGGAATGGCAGGCGATGCGCTGGGCCTGCGCTCGGGGCCGTCCGGCGCACTTCATCGACCTGCCGTCGGCGATCCGGCTGGCGCTGCGCGCGGAAGCCGGAAGCGCCACTCCGGATCCCGAGGCCGGCGCCACAGCGGCAAAGACCGTTCGCCGCGATCCGCTGGCGTATCTGGCGGAGATCGCCGGTTACCACGACGGCGAGGCGTGGTGGAACGCGCTGATCGAACAGCGATTCAACGCGCCGACGGTGTTTGCGGCGATCGAGACCGCAGTGGCCGAGTTGCGCCGGCGCGTCGACCCGCTGGAGGCCTGGCGGGAGGCCGAGCAGCGGTTCGAGGAGCAGCGCGAAGCCCACATGCGGCTGGCCATCGGCGCCGCGCTGGCCGAGACCGACGGCGCAGTCGCGGTGGTCTGCGGTGCCTGGCATGTTCCCTCGCTCCGGCGGCGCTCCGGCAAGGAGGATCGCAGCGCACTGCGCGGACTGCCGAAGATCAAGGTCACCGCCACCTGGGTGCCATGGACCGATACCCGGCTTGCGACCGGCGGAGGCTACGCCGCCGGCGTGGCCTCACCAGGGTGGTATCGCCACCTGTGGGACGAGCTCGCGCGGTCGGACGGCGAGCTCGAACCGCGCCGGCTGACGGCGCGCTGGCAGGCACGGGTCGCCGGGCTGCTGCGCGAGAACGGACATGTCGCGTCGCCGGCATCGGTGATCGAGGCGGCGCGGCTGGCAGAGGCGCTGGCGGCTCTGCGCGATCTCGCGCTGCCCGGACTCGACGAGATGCGCGAGGCAGGACTCGCCACGCTGTGTCACGGCGAGACGGTTGCGTGGCGGCTGATCGAGCAGCGCCTGATCATCGGCAACGCGGTCGGCGCGATCGACGAGGACGTGCCGCAGATGCCGCTGCAGGCCGACCTTGCGCGCCAGCAGAGACAACTGAAGCTGAAGCCGGAGGCGCTGGAGCGTGAGATCTCGCTCGACTTGCGTTCCGACTCCGGGTTGGCGAAGTCCCTGCTGCTCCATCGCCTGCGCCTGATCAATGTGCCCTGGGGTCAGCCGGACGGTAGCGGCGGCAGCCGTGGGACGTTTCGCGAGAACTGGAAGCTGCGGTGGGATCCGGAATTCTCCGTTCGCCTCGCCGAGGCACTGGTGCACGGCACGACCGTGGAGCAGGCATCGGGCAATGCGGCGATCGCCAGCGCGCGAAGATCGCCGGCCCTCGGACCGATTGCCGAGGCCGTGAAGGGCTGCCTGCTCGCCGGCCTCGGCGACGCCGCCCAGCAAACGATCGCGATGCTGCAGGGCGCCGCCGCGGCGACGAGCGACATTGCGGCACTCGCCGAAGCGATCACGCCGCTTGCGGCGATCCTGCGCTATGGCACGGCGCGCGACATGCCGGGGGAGGCGTTGCGGCTGCTGGTGACGAGCCTCGCCGAGACGGTGTGCGCGGGGTTGACCCATGCGTGCCGCAGCCTGCAGACCGAGGAGGCCGGGGCGCTGCACCGCAAGCTCGTCGAGCTCGACCAGGCGGTCGGGTTGATCGACAGCGAGCTCGTCGCCCGCGACTGGCGAGGAGCGCTGCGAAAAGTGGCGGATGATGCCGCAAGTCATGCCCTGCTGCGTGGCTTCGCGGTGCGCGCGCTCTACGACCGCCGCACGTTTGCGGCCGCGGAGGCGGGCGACTATCTCTCTCGCGCGCTGTCGCGCGCGGCGCCGCCGATCGAGGCAGGTGACTGGCTCGATGGTTTCCTCGGTCGGTCGGGTCAGGTGCTGCTGCACGACGCGCAGCTGTTCGGTATCATCGACCGATGGATGGCCGGGCTCGCGGAGGACAGCTTCGTCGAGCTGCTGCCCATGCTGCGCCGCGCGTTCTCGAGCTTCGATTCCGGCGAGCGCCGGCGACTGCTCGACGCGCTGAAGCGACCGGCTCGTCCGGGCGGAGGCGGGGCCGAGGCGGCGCCCAAGCAGGCCGATCCCTTTGCGCCAGGATTTGCCGCGGCGCTGCCATTGCTGCTCACGATCCTGGGACTCGATCGGAGGCCGGACAAAACGGGGGCGCCGGATGTTCCATAGCCCTGACCACACAAATGACGAAAGCCTGCGGCGGTGGCGGCTGGCACTCGGCGGCGACGATGGCGGTGGGCTCTCGGATCGCGACCGCCGGATCGATCTGGCGCTCGCCGCGCTGTACAACGCGGGCGGCGGCGCGGCGGGCGGGGCCGCCGGTCGGCGCGGCGGGCTCGGCGGCTCGGCGCCCCGGGTCGCGCGCTGGCTCGGCGACATCCGCGAGTTCTTTCCGGCGACGGTCGTTCAGGTAATCCAGAAGGACGCGTTCGAGCGGCTCGGGCTCAAGCGGATGCTGCTCGAACCGGAATTCCTCGCCGTCCTGGAGGCCGACGTCCATCTCGTCGCCGATCTCATCGCGCTGCGATCCGCCATCCCGGAGAAGACCCGGGACACCGCACGCGTGGTGGTCGCCAAAGTCGTCAAGGACCTGATCGACCGACTGGAGGACCGGACGGTGGCAAGCATCCGCGGAAGCTTGAGCAGCCGGAAGCGGACGAACCGTCCTCGCATTTCCGAAATCGACTGGCCGCGCACGATCCACCGCAACCTGCACAACTGGCAGCCGGAATTCACCACCGTTGTCCCTGAGCGACTGGTCGGCCGGGCCCGCGGTTCCCGCCGATCCAATCTCGAAGAGGTGATCCTGTGCGTCGACCAGTCGGGCTCGATGGCCACGTCAGTGGTCTACTCGTCGATCTTCGCAGCCGTGCTCGCCTCGATCCCGGCCATCGCCATGCATCTCGTGGTGTTCGACACTTCCGTCGCCGATCTGACGGAGGACTTGAACGATCCCGTGGAGGTGCTGTTCGGCATCCAGCTCGGCGGCGGCACCGACATCAACCAGGCGCTCGCCTACTGCGAGCGGCTGGTAACGGTGCCAGACAAGACGCACCTGGTGCTGATCTCGGACCTCTTCGAGGGGGGCGACGCGGCAGAGATGGTGGAGCGCGCCAAGGTGCTGGTGGCAAGCGGTGTCAACCTGATCGTACTGCTCGCGCTCAACGACGACGGCCGGCCGGCCTACGACGCCCGACACGCGGCCACATTCGCCGGAATGGGCTGCCCGGTATTCGCCTGCAGCCCGGACCGGTTTCCCGAGATGATGGCCACGGCGCTGAGGCGTGCCGACATCTGGGCCTGGGCCGCCGCAAACGACATCGCACTGGTACGGGGCAGCGACGCGGAGGCGACGCCTTAGGTCGGAGGGGCCGGACATCGCGAGCGAGCGATGGGGAGGCCGCCGTTCCATTGTCTGCGCTACAGCCCGACCTCGGTCGCCATGCGCTCGCGCAGCGCGCGATCGGGCATGCGTCCGATGCCGGCGCCGACGTTGTCGCGCATGTGCTCGGGGCGGCCGGTGCCCGGGATGACACAGGTCACCGCCGGGTGGCCGAGCACGAACTTGAGCAGGATCTGCGCCCAGCTCTTACAATCGATCTCGGCGGCCCAGCCGGGCAGCGCCCGGCCGCGCAGCGAGCGGAACAGGTCGCCGCCGCCGAACGGCTGGTTGACGATGACGGCGATGCCGCGGTCGGCGGCGAGCGGCAACAGCTTCTGCTCGGCGGCACGATCGTTGATCGAGTAGTTGAGCTGGACGACGTCGAGGGTCTCGCCGCCCATCACGGTTTCGAGCTCGTCGTAGGCGCTCGTCGTATAGTGGGTGACGCCGAGACAGCCGATCCGGCCCTCGCGCTTCCAGGTGCGCAGGGTCTCGAGCTGGGTGCGCCAGTCCACCAGATTGTGCACCTGCATCAGGTCGATGCGCTCGGTGCGCAGCAGCGCCATCGACTGCCGCATCTGGGCGATGCCCTGCTCGCGCCCGCGCGTCCACACCTTGGTGGCGATGAACGCCTTCTGTCGGCTGCCTGGATCCGCGAGCAGATCGCCGACCACGCCTTCGGCGGCGCCGTACATCGGCGAGGAATCGATCACCGAGCCGCCGGCGTCGAACAGGACGGCCAGAACCTCGGCGAGCGGCGCGCGCTCGGCAGCGGACGGCCCGACATCGAAGGTCCGCCAGGTGCCGCAGCCGACGACCGGCAACGAAGCGCCGCTCGACGGGATTTTTCGCGTCTGCATCTTCTCGCGCATCGGGTCGGCCCCGGCTGTCATCCCGGCCGCAGCGGCGGCGAGCACCCCGCCGGCGGCGCGCAGAAAGGCGGATCGCGTCAAGGTCCGACGAGCGGGCGGCACTCTGCGTCGCTGCTTCGCTACACGGTCGCGCCCTGGGCCTTGGCGCGGCGCAGGTGCTCGTCGAGGCGGGGCATGATCTCGACGAAGTTGCACGGTCCGTATCGGTAGTCGAGCTGATACTTGAGGATCTCGTCCCAGGCGTCGCGGCAGGCCCCCGGGGATCCGGGCAGGCAGAAGATGTAGGTCGCGCCGGCGACGCCGGCGGTGGCCCGGGTCTGCACCGTCGAGGTGCCGATCTTGGGAAAGCTCACCATGTGGAAGAGCACCGAAAAGCCATCCATGCGCTTCTCGAACAGCGGCTCGATCGCCTCGGGCGTGACGTCGCGGCCGGTAAATCCGGTGCCCCCCGTGGTGATCACGACGTCGATGGCCGGATCCGCGATCCATGGGCGGACGCGCGCGCGGATGCTCTCGACATCGTCGGTGACGATGGCGCGGCCCGCGACCACGTGGCCGGCGGTCTCGATGCGTCCGGCGAGCGTCGCGCCGGACTTGTCGTCGGCGAGCGTGCGCGTGTCGGAGACGGTGAGCACCGCGATCCGCAGCGGCACGAACGGTTTGCTCTGATCGATGCCGGGCATCTACAGCTGCGCCGTCGGGGCCGAGAACGTATTGCAGCTGCCGACGGTGCCGCCCTTGAGCCCGTTGCTGAACCAGCGCGCGCGCTGCTCCGACGAGCCGTGGGTGAAGGAATCCGGCACCACGGTGCCCTGGGCCTGGCGTTGCAGGCGGTCGTCGCCGATCGCCGCCGCGGTCCGCAGCGCCGCCTCGACGTCGCCGGGCTCGATCGCCCGCGTCCACTTCTCCTCGGCATGATGAGCCCAGACACCGGCCAGGCAGTCGGCCTGCAGCTCGACCTTGACCTGCAGGCGGTTGGCCTCGACCTTGTCGACCGAGCGCTGCTGCTGCTGGACGCGCGGCAGCACGCCGAGCAGGTTCTGCACGTGATGGCCGACCTCGTGGGCGATGACGTAGGCCTGCGCGAACTTGCACGCGCTGCTGCCGGCGTCGCAGCCCTTGAAGCGGCGCTCGAGATCGCGGAAGAAAGAGGTGTCGAGATAGACCTTGCGGTCGGTCGGGCAATAGAACGGCCCCATGGCGGAGACCGCCTGGCCACCGCAGGCGGAGCGGGTGCGGCCGTCGTAGATGATGAGCGTGGGCGGAACGTAGCGCCCGCCGGACTGGGCGAAGACGTCCTTCCACACCGCCTCGGTGCTGCCGAGCACGGCGGCGACGTCGTTGCCGACCTGGTCCTTGGGCGTGCCGGCCCGCCCCGGCCGGCCCGCTTGATGGGGCGCCTGGTGGGAGGTGCGGCTCGCCATCTCGGCGCCACCGATCAGCAGCCGCGGATCGATGCCGAGCGCCCAGCCGATCAGGCCGAGCACCACCACGGTGCCGATGCCGAGCCCGCCCGCCCCCATCGGCATGCCAAAGCCGCCGCCACCCGAGTCGTCGTCGCCGCGGCGATCCTCGATATTGTCGCTGCGCGGCAGCTCATCCAGACGCATGGACCTCTCCTCGGACCGCGGACGTCGTCCTGCTCACACCAAACCAACCGTCAGCACGCGGCCCCTCGGCATCGCGACACCGGCAATTCGCCGCGTGCCACCGATCGCCCTGCATTGCCGCCGGACATCGGCGCCTGCCGGTCACGGCATCTTAACGATTCGACCCGGCGCCGTCCGTCGGATTCCATATAGGTCGCACTCTTTCGCAATGCCATCGGGTCGGCGGCGGGAATTTAAGCCGATCTTTACCTTGGGGAGCCATGATCGGCTTTGTCGGTTGTAGGTCTCGCGTCACCGACCGCGTCCCCAAGTGATTGAGTATGTCAAGGGTCATGCGTGCGTCGCGTCGCGGGGCGTCCAGTAGGACGCCCCGCACCTCTCCCCGGACCAGCGAAACCGGCCGCATCCTGATCGGGGATTGCGTCGCCGAAATGGCTGCGATGCCGGCGGGATCGATCGATCTGGCGTTCGCCGACCCGCCCTATAATCTGCAGCTGCAGGGCGACCTCAAGCGTCCGGACGATTCAAAGGTCGCCGCCGTCGACGACGACTGGGACAAGTTCTCCAGCTTCTCGGCCTACGACGATTTCACCCGCGCCTGGCTGCTCGCCTGCCGCCGGGTGCTCAAACCGACCGGCACCCTGTGGGTGATCGGCTCCTATCACAACATTTTCCGCGTCGGCGCCATGCTGCAGGATCTCGGGTTCTGGATCCTCAACGACGTGATGTGGCGCAAGACCAACCCGATGCCGAACTTTCGCGGCCGGCGCTTCACCAACGCGCACGAGACCCTGATCTGGGCGGCGCGCGAGCCCACGGCGCGCGGCTACACGTTCAACTACGAGGCGCTCAAGGCCGGCAACGACGACGTCCAGGTCCGCTCCGACTGGACGATCCCGCTGTGCACCGGCGAGGAGCGGCTGAAGGACCGCGACGGCAAGAAAATCCATCCCACGCAGAAGCCCGAGGCGCTGCTCGCCCGGGTGATCCTGTCGTCGTCGCGGCCGGGCGACGTGGTGCTCGATCCGTTCTTCGGCACCGGCACCACCGGCGCGGTGGCCAAACGGCTCGGCCGACGCTTCATCGGCATCGAGCGCCACGCCGAATACGCCGCGGCCGCGGCGGCGCGCATCGCCGCGACCGAGCCGCTGCCCGAGGCGGCGGTGGCGCCGTTCGTGACGGCGCGCGAGGCCCCGCGGGTGCCGTTCGCAGCCCTGGTCGAGCGCGGCCTGGTCGCCGCCGGGCAGCGCCTGGTCGACGCCCGCCGCCGCCACACCGCCGTGGTGCGCGCCGACGGCGCCATCAAATTCGGCGACACGGTCGGCTCGATCCACCGGGTCGGTGCGCTGGCCCAGGGCGCCGAGGCCTGCAACGGCTGGGCCTTCTGGCACGTCGAAACCCGCAAGGGGCTCACCTCGATCGACACCCTGCGCGCCCAGGTGCGCGCCGAGATGGCGACGCCGGCGAAGTGAGTTGACGGGCCGAGTGATTGGCGGAGCACGTCTACCCGCCGGCGACGCCTTGCGTGTTGACGTAGAGCGAATAGACCGAGTGGCTCGCCGCGATGAACAGCCGGTTGCGCCACAATCCCCCGAAGCACACGTTGGCGGCCCGTTCGGGCAGGCTGATCCTGCCGATCGGCCTGGCGTCGGGTGAAAAGACCATCACGCCGTCCATCCCATCGCCCATGCCCCAGCCACACCACAGATTGCCGTCGACGTCGATGCGGAAGCCGTCGGGCGTTCCCTCGCCGGGATCGATGAAAATCCGATTGTTGGCGAGCCTGGTGCCGTCGGCGGCGACGTCGAGCACGCGGATCTTTCGCGGCGGCGCCGACTCGACGACATAGAGCCGCGATTCGTCGGGCGAGAAGGCGAGCCCGTTGGGCCGGTCGATCTCGCCGGTCACCACCGTGGCCCGGCCGCTCGCCGGGTCCAACCGGTAGACATTGGTCGGCAGCTCCGGCGTCGCCATGACGCCCTCGTAGTTGCCGAGAATGCCGAACGGCGGGTCGGTGAACCAGATCGAGCCGTCGGACTTGACCACGACGTCGTTCGGCGAGTTGAGCGGCTTGCCGTCGAAGCTGTCCATCAGCACCGTGATGGTGCCGTCGTGCTCGGTGCGGGTGATGCGTCGCGTCAGGTGCTCGCAGGTGACGAGCCGGCCCTGTCGGTCGCGGGTATTGCCGTTGGCGTTGTTGGACGGCTTGCGGAACACGCTGACGGCGCCGGTCTCCTCCTCCCATTTCATGATGCGGTTGTTGGGGATGTCGCTCCACAGCAGATAGCGGCCGTCGCCGAACCAGACCGGCCCTTCGGCCCAGCGCATGCCGACCGCGAGCCGCTCGATGCTTGCTGCCGCGATGCGGTATCTGGCGAAGCTCGGATCGAGGAGGTGAATCGCCGGATCCGGATAGCGCTGGCTCGGCTCCCATCCGGCCAGCACCTGCGGCGCCGCCGCCGTCGGCGAGGTTCGTCGCGGGTCGTTCATCAGGTTCCTCCCGTTGAATTGTTCAGGCTTGCTCTATTGCCGACCATCCATCGCCAGCGCCACCACCTTGCGCATGAGGTTGGGCAGCGCCTCGCCGGCGAGCTGATCGAATGGAACGAACCGCATGTCGGGCGGCGGCGGCGCACCGGCTGGCCAGGCGGTCGCGTAGACCACGAGTTCCAGAGGAAAGTGCGTGAACACGTGGGTGACGACGCCGGGCAGCCGGCGCCAGCGCGGTCGCCGCCCGGGAAGGCGGGGCGCCTGGTCGGTTGCCCGGCCGTCGTCGAAATCATGGGTCCAGGCGGAGGTCGGCACCTCGGTCATGCCGCCGAGCAGGCCTTTCGGCGGGCGCGTGCGCACCAGCACGCTGCCGTCGGCGCGCGCGACCCAGTAGGCGGCGCCGCGGCGCAGGCGGCCGGGACGCTTGGCGGCCTTGCGGGGAAACGCCCCGGGAAGCCCCAGCCGTCGGGCCGCGCAGGCGCCGGTCCACGGGCACAGCGCGCAGGCGGGATTGGCCGGCGTACAGATCGTGGCGCCGAGGTCCATCAGTCCCTGGGCGAAATCGCCGGCGCGGACGGCCGGGGTCAGCGCCGCCGCAAGCGCGCGGATCTTCGGCTTCGCCGCCGGCAGGACGTCCTCGACCGCATGGAGCCGCGCCAGCACCCGCTCGATATTGCCGTCGACCGGGGTGGCGGGGCGGCCGAACGCAATCGCCGCGATCGCCGCCGCCGTGTAGGGGCCGATGCCGGGAAGCGCCAGCAGCAGGCCCTCGTCGTCGGGAAATTCCCCGCCGTGCCGTTCGACCACCGCTCCGGCGCAGGCATGCAGGTTGCGGGCGCGCGCGTAATAGCCGAGCCCGGCCCAGGCCTTGAGCACGTCATCGAGCGGGGCGGCGGCGAGATCGCGCACCGTCGGCCAGGCGGCGAGAAATTTCAGGTAGTACGGCACAACCGCCTTCACGGTGGTCTGCTGCAGCATGATCTCGGACAGCCACACCGCATAGGGGTCCGCCGCCTCGCCGGGCAGCGCGCGCCACGGCAGCCTGCGGCGGTGGCGGTCGTACCAAGCGAGCAGCGCCGCGGCGTCGGCGGTCGCGCCCTGCCCGGCCGGTGGCCGTGAAGCGGGCATCTTCCCGCTCGCTTGGTTTCGGCGGCCTCGAACTGCTACTGGCATGCCTCAGAGGTCGCTGCTTTCAGGTGGTTTTCGCCTGTCATCGCGGATATGAACTATCCAAACCTCATCCTTCACAATGCGATAGTATGCGGTATATGGGTAGCGTGATACGCTGAGCGCTCGCACGCCCAATCCGGGGCGATCGCGTCCGAGCTTGGGGAAATCGACCAACAGGCCGATGGTCGATCGGATCGCGTTCTCAAGGTCGACTGCGGCCGACCGGTTGCGCCCTCGAATGTACGCCGCAATGTAGAGGAGATCGGCCAGGGCTTGTCGCGTATACTCAACCTTCATTCCCGGAATCGAGCGTATGCGCGGGCGATATCCGCATCGCTCGCGAACTCGCCTCGCTGGCCCTGTGCGATGCCATTGGCGATGGCCGCGCGAGTGGCATCGTCCTCGACAGGGCGAGTCGCATCGTCTGTCCAGGTCTCGGTGATTTCCGCCAGCGTCTGTACGCGCTCATCGGATAGTTGCGTGAGGGTCGCAGTAATCCTTGCTATCGCTTCATTTCGGGTCATGACATGAGAATAGCACGGGTGGATGATCCTGTGCACATGCGACGGAGTTTTTCCACCAGAACGGTCGGGCTTCGGCCTGCAGACCCGGCCTGCAAGCCGCCATCGCCCAGATATCATTAAACGGCTTGCGTTTCCGGCGCGAATGAGAGCCGGGATAGGGGGTAAAGGCGAGCAGCTCCGCATTCGCTTCGCTTCCACCCGCGCTGCGATGTAGCATCGCAACGCCCGAAACGAGGCGGAGCAGCGTGCGATGAACAAGCCGCCGCGATCGCAGGCACGACCGGTGAGCGAGGCGGCCAGAAGCTATCTGGCGGCGACGTTCAGGCGCCAGGGTTTCGCCTCGACCGAGCTGGTCACCCGCTGGGCCGACATCGTGGGCGCGGAGATTTCCGAGCATTGCGAGCCGATGCGGATGCAATGGGCGCGGCGGCAGGACGTCGAGACGCCCGATCCGGCGACCCTCGTGCTGCGGGTCGACGGACCGGTCGCACTCGAGATCCAGCACCTTTCCGGCGTCATCCTCGAGCGGGTCAACCGCTTTTTCGGCTGGCGCGCGGTCGGCCGCGTGGCGCTGCGCCAGGCCCCGCTCACGCGCCGGCCGACGCGCCGGCGCACCCCCCCGCCCGATCCGGCGGCGACCGCGCGCGAGGCGGCCGCGCTCGCCGATATCGCCGACCAGGACCTGCGCGATGCGCTGGCGCGGCTGGGCGCCGCAATCAAGCGAACGTGACGCCTCCGTCGCGCCATCGTCATGGGGCCGATCCTTGCCACATTCGTCGTTTCGAGCTAGCTGCGGACACGAGTAGCGCATGAGCAACGAACCAGGGGATTTTCCCGTGAACTCGACACGTCGCGTTTTCCTGCAGGGCGCTGGCGCCATCGGACTGCTGTCGGTGCTGGCCGCGGCCGGCTCGCCGGCCGAATTGTTCGGATTGCTGCGTCCGGCCTTCGCCCAGGCACCGTCGAACGAGGAGCTCATGAAGGCGGGACCGCTCGGCGAGATGTCCCAAGGGAGCGCCGAGGCGCCGGTCACCATCATCGAATATGCCTCGATGACCTGCAGCCACTGCGCGGCATTTGCGGTCGGCACCTATCCGGAGCTCAAGTCGCGCTACATCGACAAGGGCAAGGTGCGCTACATCTTGCGCGAGTTTCCCCTCGATCCGATCGCGGCCGCCGGATTCATGCTGGCGCGCTTCGCCGGCGACGCCAAGTATTTCGACGTCATCGACCTGCTGTTCCATGAGCAGGCCGAATGGGCGTTCGTCAAGGATCCGCTGAGCGGGCTCCACAAGATGGCGAAGCAGATCGGCCTCTCCGACGACCAGGTCGACGCCTGCCTGAAGGATCAGAAGCTGCTCGACGGCATCGACTGGGTGCGCCAGCGCGGC
>JBEKZK010000080.1:0-10923 GCA_049509935.1 Xanthobacteraceae bacterium
CCATAAGGTGGCAATTCGGCGGTCCGGCAGCAATGGCCGCCGTGCTCGGGGCGCGCGCCGCGCGCCTCACTCGGCGATGATGTCGTGGGTATCGAGCGGCTTGTCGTGGGAGGCAGCCCACTCGGCGCGGGCCGCGGCGCGGCGCCGGCCCCGCTCGTCGAGGGGAAGCTTCAGGGTCTCGATCAGCGCCTTGACCTCGAGCCGCGCCGTCACGTGGGAGGGATTCGGCTTGATCCCCAGGGTCGTCTCGTCCAGGTGGTCGAGTGCCGTCAACCCACGAGGGAAAAATTCCCTGTAAACTACTCTTTCGGAGAGCCCGTCGGCGAGCCGGAATCCCATGTTCAGGCCGAGCTCGTTGAGGCCCTCGCCGATCAGCCGCTTGTTGCGCGAGCCGAGCAGAGACAGGCGATTGCGGACCACCACCCAGTCGGTCATGCCGCCGTCGACCAGGCGCCGCTGTCGTCGCGCCTCGCGCACCATCTCGGCATAGTGGCTCACCCCGGTCACCGCGAACGTCATCGGGTCGATGGATCCGAGCACGTCGAAATCGACGAAACTGTCGTTGAGCGGGGTGACCAGCGTGTCGGCCATCGAATGGGCCAGCCGCATCAGATAGCTGTCGGCCGCCGGCGTATCGATGACCACGAAATCGTGGCAGTGCTCGACCGCGGTGATCGCATGGGCGAAGCCGGCGAACTCCGACGCCTCGTTCTCCTCCACCAGGGGGCCGTCGTGGCGGACCACGTGGTGATGGGTCGGCAGATCGAGATCGATTCCGCCGCGCTTGGCCCAGGCCCGTCGGTTCTCGACATAGTGGGTGAGGCTCTTCTGCCGGCTGTCGAGGTCGATGGTGGCGACGCGCTGCCCCGCCTTCATCAGGGCGACCGCGATGTGCATCGACGTGGTCGACTTGCCGGTGCCTCCCTTCTCGTTGCCGAGCACGATGACGTGCGCGGACCGTGGCAACCCAACAGGTGCCTGGAGCAGCATGCCGGCGCATCCTCGCGATGAATCATTTTCAGATTCTAATCGTGTCGGCGTCAAGACATTGCGCGCGCCGATGAGAAATTCCCGGCTCGCCGAGACCGTGGCGGGCGATCGTGCATTTCTGCCGAGCTTACAGCAAACCGAGCCCGCGCAGCTCGCGACGCAGCGCCTCCGGCATGTGCCGGGCTCCGGGAGCGCTGCGGTCGAGATCCCGCGGAGCATCCGCCGCCGACAGATACCGCAAGCCCTGGAACGCCCGGCAGGGCCGCGGCTCGGTCGGCCTGACCTTGCCGTCGAGCGCGATCTGGCACCGGCTGATGCCGTCCTTGTCGACGACCGGCCGCACCGCGAGGATGCGTTCGCGGCACAGCACCTCGCCGCGGATCACCCAGTAGAGCGATCCGCCGGCGGTCAGCTCGGCACCTCGCTTGGGCATCATGCGGGTGGTGTGAACGTGCTCCGGCTTCTGCCCGCGCCGCTTCTTGTCCTTCAGCGTTTCGCGGATCCAGTCCTGCAGATCCTTGATCGAGTCGCAGCCGACGCAGAGCTTGATCAGATGCAGCGCCATGAAGCCTCTACAGCACTTTCCGGTCGTAGTGAATCACTCGTTGCAGCGCCTCGACCCGGAAAGCGCTGTAGATTCCCTGCTTGCGCATGTCCTTGATCGGCGAACCGGGTCCACTTCGCCGGGACATGCTTAGGTTTGCGCATGTCCTTGATCGGCGAACCGGGTCCACTTCGCCGGGACATGCTTTAGGATTCCTGGGTGACGGTTGCGGCGATCACCATGACCTTGGCATTCTCGGCGATCTGAGTGCCGACGGTCGCGGCGACCTCCATCACCGTCCCGTCGATCGGGGCGGTGAGCGCGTGCTCCATCTTCATGGCTTCGATGACCGCCAGGCGCTGGCCCTTGGTCACCACGGCGCCGGGCTCGACCAGAATTGCCAGGACCTTTCCGTGCATGGGCGCCGTGACGACGCCATCACTGTCGAGGTGCTCGATGTCGATCGCCTCGAAATCCTTCAGCCGCGCCACCGTCTGGCGACCCACGCGCAACACATAGACCGCCTCGCCGCCATCGATGGTCACAGCGTCGGGCGCGGCCGCGTGGCCGTCGATCGCAACCTCCACTCCGGTCGGGCCGTAGGCGATGTCGGCGACCACCGTATCGCCGTCGACGGTCACTGGCAGGGCGAGGCGGCGGGTTCCGGTCAGTTGAAACGCGTCGGCGGCGTCCCATGGCGACCCCGGCTCGCGCGCCATCTGGCGCCCGCGGGCCGCGATGCGCGCCTGCTCACGGGCGATCAGGTACTGCACGCCGGCAGCCGCGGCGCCGTCGTCGCGGGGCTGCGCCGTCGCGCCGAGCGCCTCGAGGTTGCGGTCGATATACCCGGTGTCGAACCGTCCCTCGACGAAGGCGGCCGACCGGGCAAGGGCGGCGAGAAACGCCACGTTGCTGCGTGGCCCGGCGATCACGGTCTCGTCGAGCGCCGCCGCCAGCCGCTCGAGCGCGGCCGTCCGGGTCGGCGCCACGGCGATCATCTTGGCGATCATCGGGTCATAGTAGGGCGTCACCTCGCCTCCCGCCTCGACGCCGGCGTCGATGCGGATCCCGTCGCGATGCGGCAAGGTCAGCGCCAACAGCCGGCCGGTCGACGGCAGGAAGCCTCTCTCCGGATCCTCCGCATAGAGCCGGGCCTCCACCGCGTGCCCGACCAGCCGCACCTCCTCCTGGGCAAGCGGCAGCGGGTCGCCCGCCGCGGCACGGAACTGCCATTCGACCAGATCGAGCCCGGTGATCGCCTCGGTCACCGGGTGCTCGACCTGAAGCCGTGTGTTCATCTCCATGAACCAGAAGCCGTCGGTGCGCAGACCCTTGGCGCCGTCGGCGATGAACTCGACGGTGCCGGCGCCGACGTAGCCGACCGCCCGCGCGGCGTCGACCGCGGCCTTCCCCATGGCGTCGCGAACCGGCCGGGTCATGCCCGGCGCCGGCGCCTCCTCGATCACCTTCTGATGCCGGCGCTGCAACGAGCAATCGCGCTCGAACAGATGAATGGCGTTGCCATGGCGGTCGCCGAACACCTGGATCTCGATGTGGCGCGGCGCGCTGACGTATTTCTCCACCAGCACCCGGTCGTCGCCGAACGACGACTGCGCCTCGCGCATGGCGCTGTCGAGCGCGGCGTCGAACTCGGCATGCTTGTCGACCCTGCGCATGCCGCGGCCGCCGCCTCCGGCCACCGCCTTGATCAGCACCGGATAGCCGATCTCATAGGCCTTTTCCTTGAGGAATTTCGGCTCCTGGCGCTCGCCGTGATAGCCCGGCACCACCGGCACGCCGGCCTTTTCCATCAGCGCCTTGGCGCCGTCCTTGCGTCCCATGGCGCGGATCGCCGCCGGCGGCGGCCCGATGAAAGTCAGCCCTTCGGCCGCGCAGGCCTCGGCGAACTCCGGATTCTCCGAGAGAAAGCCGTAGCCCGGATGAACGCTGTCGGCGCCGGCTCGTCGGGCGACCTCGATCAGCCGGTCGATGCGGAGATAGCTCTCGCTCGCCGGCGGCGGCCCGATGAGATGGGCCTCGTCGCAGACCCGGGTGTGCAGCGCCCCGGCATCGGCCTCGGAATAGACCGCGATGGTGCGGATCCCGAGCCGTTTCGCGGTGCGCGCGACCCGGCAGGCGATCTCGCCGCGATTGGCGATGAGGACGGACGCGAACATGGCCCGCAGTCTTACCCCAACCCCGCGCGGAAGGAACGGGTCAGCGGCGGCTTGTCCTCAGCTCGTTTGCCCCGGCGTGATCGAGCGCGGCACACCAAGGCATGTGACACGGACACCGCGGAACTCGCTCCTCCCGCCCCCTCCCGCCCCGGGAAGACCGAGGACGCCGATTCCCTTGCGCGGGGGTCGGGGAGAGGCAGAAACGTAATCCGCTACGGACGCGGCTGAGCATTGGCGTTCGGGTTGGCCGGCGACGGGCTCTGCGCCGCGTTCGGGTTCGCCGGCGAGCCCTGCGCCGGCGGCGTGCGCGGCTGCGCCGTGCGCGCTGCCGGACGCCGCGGGGTGGGCGCAGGAGGCGGTGGCGCGGCTGCGGCCGGCGCCGCCCCGGCGGCTCCCGTTCCCGGCTCGTTGTTCATGATGCTGACCGCCGGGATGGATGCCGCCGACGGGAAGGTGATGCCGGTCACCGGCGCTGCGGTGGGCGGCGGAGGCGCGGCCGCCACCGGGGTCCCCGGCCGCGCGCGGCTCGGCCAGGTCGAGGCATTGCGCGCGACGACCGCGTCGAACGTGCGATCGGTGAGATTGGCGCGGATGTGGCCGGGGTCGCGGAGCAGCGTGAGCGCGTCGCATTTGCCTGCGGTGCAGCCGTCGCGGCTCGCCAGCACCTGCGAAACGAAGCCGAACCGGTCGGCCTCCACGGAGCGCCGCAGATCGGCCAGTGCGTTCTCATAGCCGGCGTCGGTGCGATTGGCATACTCCAGGCCGTCGATCAGCAGGGTCAGCCGGGCATTCGCGAAGGAGGTGGCCGCGGCGACCGTTTCGGGGCTGGCGAACACGGCCTTTTCACAAGATCCCTCGACCGCCTCGCCAATTCCGGCATCCAGACAGGCGAGCACGGAGCCCGGCGCGATCTCCCGGGACGTCAACTCGGCCAGCCTGCGATCGAGCACATGCCGCTCCTCGGCGCGATCGGACCGACTGATCAGCATGACTGCCGTCGTCACCGTAACGCCCACCAGCGCTACGACCGCAAACGAGCTGACCAACCTGCCGAAGACGCCGCGCGACAGCGCTACCGCGAGCAACACGAGCAGAAAGGCACCGGCCGCCCAGAACGGAAGCGTGACCGTGCCGGCTGCCTGGTCGAGCACCGGAAGTGAAAACGCACCCAAAGCCCACATCCTGTTCTTGCCACGGCACCTTCCGCCGCCGCGGCATGCTGCCGCAAGTATGACCCAGCGCCCACCTCCTGGCCACCCCGTAGAATCGGCCATCGGATCATGCCAGGACGCCCGTGGCAGAAATGCGCTGGCGGCGCATGCCTCCCGCCGGCGGTCGAGCAGGCGGCCGAGCCGCCGGAAGGCGTCGATGCCGGTTGCCGCACGCTCGGGTGTTCCCGGCGCCGCGGAATTCCGGCTTGTTCGATGGCGGGATTCCGGCGCAACAATCGGCGCTCGCATGTCGCGAGCCGCGACATCAGGAGGCATGAGCCATGGGCCGGTGCGGCATCGTGAAGCGATCGGTCGGGGCCGCCTTGGTGGTGGCGCTGCCGGCCTTTCTGGCTCTTCTGGTCACGCCGGGAGGGCCGGGCGGCGCCCGCGCGCAGAGCGCGACGACCCAGCCCGCCACGGCTTCGGGCGGCCCGGTCGATCCGGCGCTGATCGCCGACCTTGTGCTTGCCAACCACATCCTCGCCAATCAGGGCGTGCTCGACGGATTTGGCCATGTGAGCGTGCGCCATCCGGCCGATCCCAACAGGTTCCTGATGTCGCGATCGATCGCGCCGGCGCTGGTCGCCGCCGAGGACATCATGGAGTACGATCTCGACGCCAATCCGCTCGATGCCAGGGGCCGCGGGAGCTTCCTCGAGCGCTTCATCCACTCCGAAATCTACCGGGCGCGACCGGACGTCGGCGCGGTCATCCATTCCCACTCGCCGGGCGTGATCCCCTTCGGCGTCACCGGGGTGCCGATGAAGCCGATCTATCACATGTCGTCGTTCCTCGCGCCGAGCGTGCCGATCTTCGAGATCCGCAAGACCGGCGGCACGACCAACATGCTGGTCGGCAACCCGCAACTCGGCAAAGCCCTGGCACAGGCGCTGGGCGACCGGCCGGTCGCCCTGATGCGCGGGCACGGTGAGGTCGTTGTGGCGCCGAAACTGTCACTTGCCGTGTTCCGCGCCATCTACACGGAGGTGAACGCCCGCCTGCAGGCGCAGGCCGTGGCCCTCGGCGGGCCGATCATATTCCTCGACCCGGAGGAAGCCGCCAAAGCCACCCAGACCAACGAGCAGGCTCACACGCGGGCCTGGGAGCTGTGGAAGCGCGACGCCGAGGAGCAGACGGCGAGATAGGCGGGTGCCGCATCGCCGCGGCGGACTGGATATTTAACGACTTGTTGACCGGGCCCCGGCATCATGCGGATTCATTTTTCGCGGAGCGCGGCCGGCGGCGGCGACTGCGTCCTATTTGGTTGCGCACCATGGCCTCGACCCCGGAGCGAGACAAGGCCGCGAGCGCTTCCGCGCTCGCCGAGGACATTCTGCACGACATGAGATTGAGCGGAGGGTCGATCAGCCCGCGCCAATTCGAGTTCTGGTACAACTACAAGGTCGGACAAAATCCGGCGCTCAACGCCGCCGCCGACGAAGTCCTGGCGGCGCGCGGAGCGATATCGGCCGAGGAGATCGAGCAGCTTCACCAGAAATTCCTGTCGCCGTGGCAGATGAGCCACGGCGTCGATGCGGTCACCGGGCGTCTGTCCGTTGAGCTGCGCGAACTGTCCACCTCGATTGACGAGGCGATCGGGGCGGTCACGGCGCAGCGTCGGGCATTGATCGCCGAGGCGCACGATCTATCGGAGGGCGACGGTGTAACCATGCATCGTGCGATCGCGGCCGTCGACCGGCTCATGCAGTGCGCCAAGGACGGCAAGGCCCGCCACGCCATTCTCGAGGCCAAGATCGAAGTCGCCAAGCGTGAGATCGGCGCGATGCGCACGCTGCTCGACGTGGTGGACGTCGAATCACCAACCGACCCGACCACCGGGCTGCTGGCAGATTCGGCGTTCGATCGCGCCCTCGCCAAGGCGGCCGACGGCGCCGAGCGCGATCACGAGCCACTGGCGCTGATCATTGTCAACTTGGACTATTTCGCGAGCCTGAACGAGAAAACCGGGCGCGCCATCGGAGATCGGGTGCTGCGCTCGGTTGCCCTGCTGCTGACCACCCACCTGCGGCCGACCGATGTCGTCGGGCGCCTGGGCGGAGACGAGCTCGCGGCGATCCTGCCGGGCACCAGCATCGAGGAGGGCGTGACGCTCGGCGATCGCTTCAGGCAGGTCCTGATGAGCAGCGAGCTGGTCAGGCAGGGCGACTTCGCGAGACGCCTCACCGCCTCGATCGGCGTGGCTGGCCGCGTCACCGGCGAGAGCGCTGACCGCCTGCTCACTCGCGCAAAGGCGGGGCTCGCCGTGGCGAAGAAGGAGGGACGCAATCGCGTCGTGATGATGACGCCCGACGGACCGGTGTGGAGCGCTGCACGCGTCGCGTGACGCGGCTCGTTTCAGCGGACCCCGCCGATCAGCTTATGTATGCTCGCGGTCGAGCTGGCTTTCCTTGGCGACACGCTCGTAGGGTTCGCCGGCGCTCTTGATGCGGTACTGATAATCCTCCCCTTCGGACGGCAGAAGCTTTACGACCTTGAAGCTGCCGCTCCCGCCCGAGCGCCCGAAAGCACCGGCCGTGTAGTGAACCGTCTGCCCGACGAGGTATTTGTGACCTTTCAACTTATTCTCCTACGTTTTCCCACCAAAGAACGCCCCGCCTTCGCCGCAGGGGCGCCTCTACCGAACCATTTATTGACCTGATTACCATAGCACCCCGCCATCAGTTTGTCGCGGCTCCGATCTGGTATTTCGATACGGTGAAGGCGTCGCTGGCGCGGCGTGCCACGGGTTTCCGGTGACGCCCCTTGATTGACGGACCGCGAAACCGCGGGCGACACCGCGGGATCGCGCCGATCAGAGGAGCGGATCACATCCGAAACACGCCGAACCGGGTCTGCGGAATCGGTGCGTTGAGGGCGGCCGAGAACGCCAGCCCCAGCACCCGCCGCGTCTCTCCGGGCGCGATGATCCCATCGTCCCACAGCCGCGCGGTGGCGAAATACGGATTGCCCTCGCGCTCGTAGTTGTCGCGGATCGGCTGCTTGAATGCCTCCTCGTCCTGCTGGCTCCAGCTGCCGCCATCGGCCTCGATGTTGTCGCGGCGAACGGTGGCGAGCACGGATGCGGCCTGCTCGGCACCCATCACCGAAATGCGCGCATTGGGCCAGGTGAACAGGAACCGCGGCGAGAAGGCGCGCCCGCACATGCCATAGTTGCCGGCCCCGTAGGAGCCGCCGATGATCAGCGTGATCTTCGGCACCGCCGCGCAGGAGACCGCGGTGACCATCTTGGCCCCGTCCTTGGCGATGCCGCGGGCCTCGTACTGCTGGCCGACCATGAACCCGGAGATATTCTGGACGAACAGCAGCGGAATGCGGCGCTGGCAGGCCAGCTCGATGAAATGCGCGGCCTTCATCGCACTCTCCGAGTAGAGAATGCCCTGGTTGGCCAGGATGCCCACCGGGACGCCCTGGATGTGGGCAAATCCGGTGACCAGCGTCGTGCCGTAGAGCCGCTTGAACTCGTCGAACTCCGAGCCGTCGACGAGGCGCGCGATCACCTCGTGGACGTCGTATTGCTTCCTGAAGTCGACCGGAACGACGCCGTCGAGCTCGGACGGGTCGTAGTGTGGCTCGCGCGGCGCGAGGAGTGGAATGTCGACACGCTTGACGGTGTTCAGGTTGGCGACGACACGCCGGCAGATGGCAAGCGCATGATGATCGTCGGCCGCATAGTGGTCGGCGACGCCCGACTGGCGGGCATGCACGTCGGCGCCGCCGAGATCCTCGGCCGAGACGACCTCGCCGGTCGCCGCCTTGACCAGCGGCGGCCCGCCCAGGAAGATGGTGCCCTGCCGGCGCACGATGATGGTCTCGTCCGACATCGCCGGCATGTAGGCGCCCCCCGCGGTGCATGAGCCCATGACCACCGCGATCTGCGGAATGCCGAGCGCCGACAGTGTCGCCTGGTTGTAGAAGATGCGGCCGAAGTGATCGCGATCGGGAAACACCTCGGTCCAGTGCGGCAGGTTGGCGCCGCCGGAATCGACCAGATAGATGCACGGCAGCCGGTTCTCTCGCGCGATCTCCTGGGCGCGCACGTGCTTCTTCACCGTCATCGGATAGTAGGTGCCGCCCTTGATGGTGGAATCGTTGCACACCACGACGCATTCGCGGCCCTCGATGCGACCGATGCCGGTGATCAGGCCGGCGCCGTGGATCGCATCCTCGTACATGTTGTTGGCGGCGAGCGGCGACAGCTCGAGAAAGGGCGAGCCGGGATCGATCAGGTGCATCACGCGATCGCGCGGCAGCAGCTTTCCCCGGTCCAGGTGACGCTCGCGCGCCCGTTTCGGCCCCCCCATGGCGGCCTCGACACGGCGGTGGTCGAGCTCGTCGGCAAGCGCGCGCATCTGTGCCCGGTTGCCCCGGAACTCGTCGCCGCGCGTATCGATCCTGGAGGCGATCTGCGCCACCCTGCCCTCCCCGAATGCATCCTCTCCATGGCACTATGGCGTGCCCCGGCGAGGAAGGGAACGCTGGCCGCCAGGTCCCGCCTAGGCCCCGATCCGCCGCCGTCCGTATTTATACGCATCGGCACTGTATTCGGATATCGCTAGGGCTCGCGGCCGGAACAAGTTCGTCCACGGGCGCGTTGCGGTGAGTCCGCGGCGAGGGAGTTGCGGCCTCGGGTACCGCTGCGAAGCCGCCGGTCGCGACAGGGAGGCGTGCCATTCCAAACGGAACAGCCCGACGGCGAGCGGCGTACAATTGGTTCATTCTCAAGGGGTTGGGCGATCGTCTGCGCGACGTCTACGAGGCCGACCTGACCGCGCCGCTGCCCGACCAGCTGACCGAGTTGATGGGCTTGTTGGCCGACGCCGCAAGCGAGCCGGCCAGCCAGCCGGTGATCACGGCGGAAAGCCGCACCTCGGTATCGCCTCCCGCCTGACGGGCTTCGAGCACATCGCCGCCAATGCGCCGCACATTGGTACCGATTTTGTCGCGATAGCGTCGCGAGGATGCCGCCATATCGGCATTCCTGCTTACGTAGATTGTCTCAGTCGTGCAATACTCGGCGTGGTCCGCCGGGTCCCAGCGGCGAGCAATGACGGAGAGCGACCATGCGGCGCACGGCGGAGCTCCCTGACGGTGACGGGCTCGATACCGGATCGTCCGATCCCGGAGCGGCGGAACTCGACACCAACCCCGAAAGCCGGCGGAAGGTCGACCTGCCGGGCCTGATCAATCTGCTGCTGGGCGCCGGGGACGGGTCGCGCGACCGCGCGGCCGACCGCCATGAGGAGAGCCTCACGCCCGCACCTCCTGACGCTGGAACACCACATAGCCGGCGACGAACAGCAGGATCGTCGCCGCCACCAGCCCGACGATCTGCGCCCACACGATGAGCAGGCTCTGGACGAAGGCGATCGGCGCTCCCGGAATGGCGCCGCGCTCGACCAGGGCGAGCCCGAGCGCCGCCAGCAGCGGCTGCTGGGTCGATCGCACCGACGGGTCGAGCACGACCGACACCACCTCGCCGAACAGCGCGCTCGGCGAGAGCCGCGCGAACGCCTGCTGGATGCCGATGGCGCCGAGAAAATCCTCGGTCGACGCGATCCCGGGCGTGAACGACACGGCGATCACCGGCGCCAGCCGCGGCCACAGGAATGTGAGGAACAGCCAAATCCCCAGCGGCAGCAGCGCCGCCGTCGCCGGCGAGCGGAACACGATCGAGAACACCATGGCGAGCGCCAGCCAGACGCCCGCATAGACGACGGTGACGGCGAGCATGACGAAGGCGCGCGCCATCTCCTCGGCGCTCGGCGGCAGGCCGAGCAGCAGGATGCCGAGGCCGATCACCAGCAACCACAGCGCCACCAGGCTGATCGCGATGGTCGCCAGTCCGCCGAGAAATTTCCCGAACAGCAGCGCATCGCGATAGATCGGCTGGGCGAGGATGCGGCTCAGCGTGCGCCGGGTGTGCTCGCCATTGACCACATCGAAGCCGAGCCCGATCGCGATCAGCGGCACCAGCAGGGAC
>JBEKZK010000800.1:0-3009 GCA_049509935.1 Xanthobacteraceae bacterium
GGATCATCTGGGCGAGGTCGACCTTGCGGTACGGTTTGGTGAGCAGGGCGACGTCGGGGTCGAGCCGGCCGTGGTGGGTGATGGCATTCTCGGTGTAGCCGGAGGTGTAGAGCACGCGGATGCCCGGCCGCTGCCGGGCGATCTCGCGGGCGAGCTCGCGTCCGTTCAAGCCGCCCGGCATGACGATGTCGGTGAACAGCAGGTCGAAGGCCTGGCCGCGCTCGACCAGCGCCAGTGCCTCGGTGGCGTTGGCGGCGGCAACCGGCGTGTAGCCGAGGCTCTCGAGCTGCGAGATCACGAAGTTGCGCACCAGGGGATCGTCCTCGACCACCAGGATGGTTTCGTGCCCGCCCTGCGGGGCGGGTGCCGGCGCGGTGTCGTGCGCCGAGGCGTGCTCGTCGCTGCGCGGAAGATAGAGCTTGATCGCGGTGCCGCTGCCTTCCTCGCTGTAGATCTTGATGTGCCCGCCGGACTGCTTGACGAAGCCGTAAACCATGCTCAGGCCGAGCCCGGTTCCCTTGCCGACCCCCTTGGTGGTGAAGAACGGCTCGAACACCTTGTGATGCAGCGTGGCCGGGATGCCGACGCCGGTATCGCTCACCGCCATCATCACGTAGGGGCCGGGCTTGACCTCGGGGTTGGCCTGCACATAGGCCTCGTCGAGGATCACGTTGGCGGTCTCCAGGGTCAGCTTGCCGCCGTTGGGCATGGCGTCGCGGGCGTTGAGCGCGAGATTGAGCAGCGCGGTGGAGAGCTGGGTGCGGTCGACCATCACGGGCCAGGCGTCGTCCTCCAGCATCGACTCGATCTCGATCTGCTGGCCGAGCGTCGGCCGCAGCAGCTTGGCGGTCTCCACCACCAGGGTGTTGATGTCGGTCACCCGCGGCCGCAGCGGCTGCTTGCGGGCGAAGGCGAGCAGTTGGCGGGTGAGATCGGCGCCGCGGGTGGCGGCCTCGTCGATCATGCGCCCGATGTTGGCCAGGACCGGGCGGTCGGCGACGCCGGCGATGAGGATGTCGATGGTTCCGGTGATGACCGTGAGGATGTTGTTGAAGTCGTGGGCGACGCCGCCGGTGAGCTGGCCGATCGCATCCATCTTCTGCGAGTCGCGCAGCAGCCGTTCGGTTTCCCGCAGCGCGGTCACGTCGCGGAGCACCAGGACGGCGCTGTTGGCGGCGCCGCCGGCCGACTCGATGGGGCGGCCGCTGATGGTGAGGTTGATGGTGCGCTCGTCGCCGCGCCGGCGCAGCACCATGGCGATGCTGTCGACGCTCTCGCCGCGGAGCGCGCGCACGAGCGGCCATTCGGCGAACGGAAACGGCGTCGTGCCGTCGTCGTGGAAGGCCTCGTAGGTCGCCTCCCAGGCGTTCCAGCCGAGGGTGGTGCGGTCGCCGAGCAGCTCCTTGGCGGCGGCGTTGGCGAACAGGATGCCGGCATTGGCGTCGACCAGAAGCACGGCATCGGCCATGCGCTCCATGATGAGATCGAGGATCTCGGCGGTCTGCCGCATCGCCGAGGTCTTTTCGGTGACCTCGTCGGCCATCCGCCCGAAGGCCTCGGCGAGCACGCCGATCTCGCCGCTGGCGCCCTTCGGCAGCGCCATCGGGGCGCCGCGCCCGAACGCTGCGACCGCATCGGTCATCTGCACGATCGGCCGGCTCATCGTCCGCCCCAGCAGCACCGCGATGGCGATCGCCGCGAGCACGGCGAGAAGTGCGCCGATCAAAGTGCTGGCCAGGACGATCCTGCCTGTCGAATAGGCGGTGGAAAAGGGAATAGTCTGGACGACGGTCGCGGTCCGGCCGCCCGCCAGCCGCACATTGGTCAGGCCGACGATGTAGCGCTCACCGGCCGGCCCGATCAGGACCGCCGGGCCGAACTCGTTGAGCCGCCACGCCGCCTCGGTCAGGCTCGGGAAGTCGTTCTGCAGGCTTGGCGGCGCGCCCTGCCCAAGGCCGAATTCCCCGGCCGGATCGGGATGCAGGAGATAGGTCCCCTGCTCGTCGATCAGCGACATCGACCGGCGTGGCAACTGGACGAGCAACGCCGGTCGGCGCGGCATTTGGGCGGCGCGAATCTTCGCAAAGACCGGGCCGAGGTCGATCGTGATGACGACGATCGCAAAGGGCCTGCCGTCGTCGGTCATCACCGGGGTCGCGACGCTGATCCGGCCCGTCGCTGCGCCGGCTGACCGCCCGCCGTCGGTCTCGACGGCCGAGACGTAGATCTCGCCATCGGGGAGCCCCGAGGTGCGCCGGATCAGCTCCTGCTCGGCGGCGTCGGAGCCTGGCGCCGGCCCGGCATTGCCCACGGCGCGAACGGTGTCGCCGACCGCCGTGCGCTCGACGCCGACGATCTCGCGGCCCCCGCCGGTGACGCCGATCAGGCTGCATCGGCGCCACGCCGGGGCGGTGGCGAGCGCCGTCGTGCATCTGGCTGCCAGCTCGGCGCGATGCTGGTCCAGCGTCCGGCGATCCCCCTCGGTGCTGCCGGCTAGACTCGCCCGGACGATGCCGCGCGTCCCCGGCGCCGCACGCAGCTCCAGAAGGCCCGTTCGCACTCCGGCGGTCGCGGCATCGAGGTCTTCCGCCACGTCCCTGCCGAGCTGGCGGAAGCGATCCGCGCCACCCGGCATGCCGGCCGCCTCAAACACCCGATAGTTGAGCGCGGCAAGCATCACCACGATGATGAAGGCATGGACGAGCATCGCCGTGGTCAGGCGTGTCGACAGGCGCATCAGTCGAGCTCGCTCCCATCCGCGGCGACACCGACGGACGCCCGCCGTGGATCCACGATCATCGGGGTCGAATCCCCGCAACGGCTGATACTAGCCCAAGCCATCTCCGCGTCCGCCATCATGGGTCGAGCGCGGGTCCGAGCGCCTCGTGGATCATCTGGGCGAGGTCGACCTTGCGGTACGGTTTGGTGAGCAGGGCGACGTCGGGGTCGAGCCGGCCGTGGTGGGTGATGGCATTCTCGGTGTAGCCGGAGGTGTAGAGCACGCGGATG
>JBEKZK010000801.1:0-2999 GCA_049509935.1 Xanthobacteraceae bacterium
GAGCCGGCGAGCCGGTGCTCAATGACGAGCTCGACGAGGCGCGGTGGATCGATCCGGCCGAGCTTGCCGGGCTGCGTACCACCGAGGGTCTCGCCGCCATCGTGGCTGCCGCGCTCGAACGCCTGCGTGCCGGCTGACCGATGCTCCGGCAAACGGATTCCGGTGCGCCGCCAGGGACATGCGCGCCCGTGGGCCGGTGGCCGACATGCTCGAGCCCCGGCCGCAACGCCTTGCGGTCGCCACGGCAGCACGTCATACCGTAGTCCCACCGAGCACCCGTCGCGCCATGCCAAAACGTCTCCTCACCCTCCTGTGGATTTCGCTCGCGGCCTGCTGCGGCACGGCGCGCGCGGCCGAGCGGGTCCCGTTCGACGGCGACCTGCAGCGGCTCGCCGAAATCCTCGGTGCCCTGCACTACCTGCGCGCCATCTGCGGTGCCAACGAGGGTCCGGTCTGGCGCAACGAGATGCAGGCCCTGATCGACGCCGAGGCGCCGTCCGGCGAGCGCCATGACCGCATGATCATCAGCTTCAATCGCGGCTACCGCGGTTTCCAGCAGACCTACCGCACCTGCACTCCGGCCGCCGATCTCGCCATCCGCCGCTACCTCGAGGAAGGCACCCGGATCTCCCGCGACATCACTGCGCGCTACGCCAATTGACGCGGCGAAATTCCTCTACGTCACCGCACCGTGATCCCTGATCCGTCAGTTGTGTGATCCTCATCACACAGCCGTGGGCAAGATCCGCATAGGCTTGCCGCCACGATCAATCGAGGGACATAGCCATGCTGCCGGACCGTGCTGTGCAGGCCCACGCCGAGGTCGAGCTTCGGCTGACGGCCGCCCGTCAAGCCACCTCGGACGAAGCGCTGATCGAGCGCATCGCGGCGGGCGACAAGCTCGCCATGCAGGTCCTGTTCGCCCGCCACCACGTCCGCGTCTACCGCTTCGCCCTGCGCATCGTCAAAAGCCAGACCACCGCCGAGGATTTGATCAGCGAGGTGTTTCTCGACGTCTGGCGGCAGGCGAGCAGCTTCAATGGTGATTCCGCGGTGTCGACCTGGCTGCTGGCGATCGCCCGGTTCAAGGCGCTCTCCAAGCTGCGTCGCCGCACCGAGGATCAGCTCGACGACGACACCGCCGCCACCATCGAGGACCACAGCGACGGCCCCGAGACTGCAATGCACAAGAAGGTCAACGGCGAGGTCCTGCAGCGCATGCTGACCGAGCTGTCGCCGGAGCATCGGATGATCATCGATCTCGTCTACTATCACGAGAAATCGATCGAGGAGGTCGCCGAAATCGTCGGCATCCCGGAAAATACGGTCAAGACCCGCATGTTCTATGCCCGCAAGCGCCTCGCCGAGGCTCTCGCCGCGCACGGCATCGACCGCGACGCGGTATGAGGCGCGCACACGTCCGGGAGGGAGGACAGGTTCTCCGATCGAGGCATGTGCCCCTCGGGAGCGTGAATGCAAGTGCGGCACAACATCCCGAAGTCCCTCCCGCCCGTTAACCTTTCCTAAAGGCACGCTCTTGGACCGGCCGAGCCGCATGCTAACGTCCTCGCGCAGGACGGTGCCGTCACCGGCGCTTCTTCAGGGATTGATCATGAGCATCGCGACGCGTCCCATTCCGGCCTGCGAGCCGGTGCCCGAGCACGAGCAGAAGCAGGCCGCCCTCGGGTACCTGTGGGAGGCCTGGGCCGAAGCGCGTCTCGACGGCGTGGACGAGGATTGCCTGGCGCAGGCCTGCCTGTTCGCCGCGCTGTCGGGGCTGGTCACGACCTACGGCGAGGATGCGACCGCCGGCTACGCCGAAGGCCTCGCTGAGCGAATCCGCAACGGCGAGTTCTCCCTCGATCTGTCCCGGCAATAGCGCACGTCCCCTTCTTTAGTTCTTGCGCGGTGCCGGTCCGGCGCGTTCAATGGCTCGATCACGACAGTCGAGCCTCATGTCCCTTCGCCTCTCCGGTTGTCTGCTGGCATTTGTGCTGCTCGGCTGCGGCGGCCTGGCGGCGCAGAATCGCGTTCGCACCGAGACCATCACGCCGCCCCCGCCCCCGCCAGCGGCAAGTTCCGCAGCCCCGCAGCCCGAGGCGCCCGCCGAGGCGGGCCCTGCCGTCGCCCCCGCGAGGCAACCGCCGCGGATCGTCATTGCGCCGTCGGGATCGCCGTCCGACATCATCTCGGATCTGTCGCGGCTGCCGCCTCCGGTCGCCCGCATGCGCGCCCGCATCCTCGAGGCGGCGCGATCCGGCGATCTCACACAGGTGGTCGCCGTGATGGAATCGAACGAGACCATGCCGGTGTTCTCGCGCGGCAACGACAAGAACCCGACGACGTACTGGAAGGGCGGCTACCCGGATTCCGACGGCATCGAGATCCTGGCGATCATGATCGCGGTGCTCGAGACCCCCTTCGTCCATGTCGACTGGGGAACGCCGCAGGACATGTACGTGTGGCCGTACTTCGCCCGCACGCCGCTCCAGGCGCTGACGCCGGCGCAGAAGGTCGAGCTGTTCAGGATCGTCACCGGCGCGGACTACAAGGAGATGCGGGAGACCGGCGCGTACATGTTCTACCGCCTCGGCATCAGTCCGGACGGCACCTGGCATTTCTTCGTTGCCGGCGATTGAACTCCGTCACATCCGAGCTTTTGGCTCCGCGGTTTGTTTACGAAGTGCGCCTATGATTGCGGCTGCTGGCGGGCATCGCCGGGGCTTATTTCGGTACTGACATGACCGCATACGGGACCCTGATCAAGGAGCTCGAGGACGCCATCGGGTGCGCCGATGTGGACCGCCGGATCGAGACGCTGTCGCGAGTGACCGACCTGTTCATCACCGGCGCCGGCCAGTATTCCGACGATCAGATCGCGCTGTTCGACGACGTGATCGGGCGGCTCGCCGCCGAGATCGAGGTGAAGGCCCGCGCCAAGCTGGCGAGCCGGCTGGCCCGGCTGCGCAACGCGCCGGTCAACGTCATCCATGCGCTGG
>JBEKZK010000802.1:0-2989 GCA_049509935.1 Xanthobacteraceae bacterium
GACCTCGCCGAGGGTTTGCCCGCTCGCGGCCGCCCCTTCGAGGACGTCCGGCGACCGCCGCGTCCCCTTCGCGGCGCCGGATGGCAACGCGATCGGACCAGGTTTCCCCACGACTTCTTCGTCGTCCCGGTCAAACGATGGCGATATCGTTGGGCTCCCAGCTCAATTCTGCCAGAACGGCCTTTTGCAGCCGGCTGTCGTGAGACATGGGGTCCTCCAGACGATGTTCGTTGCTGCCCGGCCGCAGCTTGTCCACACTTTCGCGACGCGTCCAGGGGCGTCACCCGTCCAGCGCGACATTATCCGGCAGCGTTCGCGCGAGGGAAGGCTCGGAAACTACTCAGCCCATTGCAGCCGCAGCGCAGCCCACGGCTCATTCATCTGATGTTCTGACGCTCTCCACGGCGCTTTTTCATCCGCATCCAGGGCATTGCGGCGGCGCACGTCCGGGAGCACGATCACGCGAGAAAGCCAAGCCGCGCCTTGGCGCAACGAGGCCTCGGGAGCAACAGGGATGCCGGCACCCCAGAAGGAACAGCACCGCACCGGCCGTATCGGCTGGCTGCGCGCCGCGGTACTGGGCGCCAACGACGGCATCCTGTCGACAGCGAGCCTGGTGCTGGGCGTCGCGGCTGCGCATGGGACGCGCAGCAGCGTATTGGTGGCCGGGGTCGCCGGCATGGTCGCCGGAGCCATGTCGATGGCGGCCGGCGAGTACGTGTCCGTCCACTCGCAGGCGGACACCGAGCAGGCCGAGCTCGGGCGCGAGCGCGCCGAGCTCCAGGCCGACGACACCGGCGAGCATCTGGAGCTGATGGCGATCTACGTCGGTCGCGGCCTCGACCCTGCGCTCGCCAGACAGGTCGCCGACCAGCTCATGGCGCATGACGCACTGGGCGCGCATGCCCGCGACGAGCTCGGCATTTCCGAGACTCTCAGCGCTCGTCCGATTCAAGCGGCGTTCGCGTCGGCCTGCAGCTTCGCCGTCGGGGCGGCGATGCCTCTGTTGGTCACGGCCTTGACCCCGGAAGCGGGTCTGATCGTCCTGGTTCCCGCAACCTCGCTGCTTTTCCTCGCGCTTCTCGGCGGATTGGCAGCGGGCGCAGGTGGCGCGGCTGTTCCGATGGGGGCAATACGCGTCACGTTCTGGGGCGCCCTGGCGATGGGGGTCACCGCAGCCGTCGGGGCGCTGTTCGGGAAAGTCGTGTGAACGGCTTCGAATGAGGACGACCGGCGGGAGTGATCCGCCGGTCGTATGGCATTCATCGCGATGTCATCAGCCCTGTTGGGTTGCCGCCATCGTGTTGAAACGCGACTTCTGCTCGTCGGTCAGCTCGCCGTAGAAGGTCTCGAGCGCCGGCCGAACGGCGGCGACCGCCTGGAGCATCGCCTCGATCCGCTTCGTCATCGTCTCGAGCCGCGCGACCGGCGTGGCCGGCGTTCCTGCCGGGCAGGCGGTACGGAGCGTCTCGGACGCCTTGGACGACGCGTCTTTGAGCTGGTCGAGCGCCGCTCGCTGGCGTTCGTTCGGTCGCACCACCTGCTCGATGCGCTGCACGGTTCGGTCGGGCAGGGCCGACACTTGGGCGCCGCAGATCTCCGGCTGGTTTTGCGAAACCGCGCTCTGTGATTGGCGGGCCCGCTGCTTCTGCTGCGGGTCGATGGCATTGAACCGCGCCTTCTGCTCGTCGCTCAGCAGGCCGTAGAAGTTCGCCAGTGCGGGGCGCATGATATCGATCGCCTGGAGGGTGGCTTCGAGCCGATCGTCCATGGCGCTCAGGCGCCCGAGCGGGGTGGCCGGCAAAGCGGTCGGGCAGGCCGCCTGCAACAGTTTTCCCGCCTTTGCGGAAGCGACCTTCAGCTCGTCGAGCGCCGCCTGCTGCGACGGGGTGGGCTTGACGGTCTGCCGGATGCGCTCGATCGGATATTCGGTCACGCCGGTCTCGCCTTGGCTGCAGGTCTGGACGACGTCGCCCGATGCGCCGCGAGACCGCTTCTCGGTGCGGCGACCCCGTGTGCCGGACGTCGGTGCGGGACCGGACTCGACGCCGGTATCGTACGCGTAGGCATTGCTGCCGGGAGAGAACAGGCTGTCGAAGGCGTCGTCATACGCGTAGGCCCAGTAGTTGTCCTCGTAGTCGGAGGGCCAGAACGCATAGTTGAACATGTCGTCATAGGCGTAGGGCCAGAACACCGGCCCGGCCCAGCCGACGAAGCCGCCGCGAAAGCCCCGCCGGGCGAAGCCGTGGTCGCCGTGTCGCGCGCCGAATGCCATCCCGGCGACCGAAGCGTCGCGACCGTTGCGGAGTCCGGGTTGCGTCCGTGATCGGCCGGCGCCGTTGGGCGTGGCAGTCGTCACCCGATCTGGCGCCGAGCCGACCTGGTGGTGGGAGGCCGAGTGCGTCACCGAGCCCTGCTGGTTTCGATCATGCGCGACCGATCGGGTCGAGGCATGCCGGGCTAAACGCCCGTGCGACGCGGACCTGGTATTGGTCGTCGCGTGACTGCCGATCCGGCGTCCTGCCGACCGTGTGGCGGAGCGGCCGGCGAACGCACCGGCGGCGCCCACCGGACGGTGCCTGACCGTGCTGAGCCGCGGGCCGCCTCGGATGGCGCCGCTAGACGGTGCAGCAGAACGGGCGGACATATGCGGCGCGCCTCCTCCGCCCGCGATGTGTGGGACGCCGACGCCACCTCCCATATGTGGCGCGCCGCCGCCTCCCATATGCGGAGCACCTCCGCCACTGCCGCCAACATGCGGCGCACCGCCGCCTCCCATATGCGGCGCACCACCGCCTCCGACGTGCGGCGCACCACCGCCGCCTCTGGCAGGCGGTGCGGCCGCGGCAGGTGCTCCGCCGGGTGGCAGAGTGGTCGTCATCAGGATCAGGGTTGCGCCGACGGCAGTCGCGATCTTGAACATGAACTTTTCCCCGCGCGTTGCATGATGAGATCGCCGCAGAATCAATAGAATCAATCTTGCGTCACG
>JBEKZK010000803.1:0-2987 GCA_049509935.1 Xanthobacteraceae bacterium
AACGCCGGTCTGAGGCGATTTCCTGAGGCCGATCCAGAAGAAGGCTTTGCGATCCGCTCCATAGCCGGCGAAGGTTTCACCGTCGGCATGCAGGCGCTCGATGCCGAGAGGACGCAGCGCCCGGTCATAAAAAGTCTTCGACCGCTCGATATCGCTGACGCCGATGGTGACGTGATCCAGCATGCCTGTCTCCAGACCGTCCGTGCCGGATCATAGTGGCATCTCACCTCGATCGAGTCAGCAATGCCGTTTCGGAAAAGCCGAGGTCCACCCCGGATCGAGTCCGGGGCAGGCTTTTTCCGGAAAATGCTCTAAGCTGCCGCCATGCTGTCGCGCCCGAACGCAGCTTTGTCCCAAATCCAGACCCAGATCATGTGGAGCCGCCTGGTGGCGGTGGTCGAGGAGCAGGCGCAGACCCTGGTGCGCACCGCGTTCAGCACCTCGGTGCGCGAGGCCGGCGACCTGTCGGCCGGCATCTTCGACGCGCGCGGCCGCATGCTGGCGCAGGCGGTGACCGGGACGCCCGGCCACGTCAACTCGATGGCCAACGCGGTGCGCCATTTTCTCGACGCCCATCCGCTGGCGACGATGCGGCCGGGCGATCACTACATCACCAATGATCCGTGGCTGACCTGCGGCCATCTCCACGACCTCACCGCGGTGACGCCGACCTTTCTCGACGGCCGCGCCGTCGGGCTGTTCGCCGCGACCGTGCACGTGGTCGACATCGGCGGCCTCGGCATGGGGCCGGACGGCCGCCAGGTGTTCGAGGAGGGACTGGCGATCCCGATCATGCGGCTCGCCCGCGAAGGGGTGATGAACGAGGACCTGCTGCGCATCGTGCGCGCCAACGTGCGCGAGCCGCTGCAGGTCGAGGGCGACATCTACGCGCTGGCGGCGTGCAACGACGCTGGCGGGCGGCGGCTGGTCGAGATGATGCGCGAGTTCGAGATCGCGCACGTCGAGACCCTCGGCGACACCATCGTCGAGACCTCGCGCGCCGCCATGCTCGAGGCGATCCGCGCGTTGAAGCCCGGCACTTATCGCAATAGCCTGGTCATGGACGGCTACGACAGGCCGCTCCGCCTCGATGCCGCGATGACGGTGTCGGACGGCGGCATCCATGTGGATTTCGCCGGCACCTCGCCGGCCAGCACCCACGGCATCAACGTGGTGCTCAACTATACGCTCGCCTATACGGCGTTCGGCGTGAAATGCCTGGTGGCGCCCGAGGTGCCCAACAATGCCGGCTCGCTGGCGCCGGTCACCGTGAGCGCGCCGCCCGGCTGCGTGCTCAATGTCGAGCGGCCGTTCGCAGTGGCGGCGCGCCACACCGTCGGCCACATGCTCCCCGACCTGGTGTTCGGCTGCCTCGAGCAGGTGCTGCCCGGCGGCGTCCCGGCCGAGGGCGCGTCGGCGCTGTGGAACCCGCAGATCAACGGCGGCGGGTCGATCGTCGACGAGCTGCCCGAGGGGATCGATCCCGGCGATGTGCCGAGCTGGAGCACCGTCATCTTCCACTGCGGCGGCGCCGGTGCGCGGCCCGCCAAGGACGGCCTGAGCGTCACGGCGTTTCCGAGCGGCGTGCGCACCATTCCGGTCGAGGCGACCGAGACGATCGCCCCGGTGGTGTTTCGCCGCCGCGAATTTCGCGAGGGCTCGGGCGGTGCCGGGGCGTTTCGCGGCGGGCTCGGCCAGGTGATCGAGATCGGCGGCGCCGACGGCCTGCCGATCAGCCTGCTGTGCAATTTCGAGCGGGTGCGGCATCCGGCGCGCGGCCGCCAGGGCGGCCACGATGGCGCGGCGGGCCGGGTGTCGCTCGCCTCCGGACGGCCGATCCGGCCCAAGGGACGCCAGACGGTGCCGCCCGGCGACGTGATCCGGCTCGAGCTGCCGGGCGGCGGCGGCCATGGTCCGCCGCGGCAGCGCGATCCGGCGCTGGTCGCCGCCGATGTCGCCGACGGTCTGATCTCGCCGCAGTGCGCCGAGCAGGACTACGCCGTGGTGCTGCGGCCCGACGGCTCGGTCGACGCCGACGCGACCTGCCGCCGGCGCGCCGCCGGCGCGCCGGTTTGAGCGTCGCGAGTTGCCCTCCTGCGCCACCGAGGCGTCATGCGAGTTGCGATTGAGTCTTCCGAGTCGACGACGCTAAAGGGCGCGTGAGCTCAGGGACGCCATAGAAGCATGGATTGAAGCTGCTAAATCTGCGGGCAATGCGATTCCCGAGCCGTCCCGACCTTCCCTTCAGCATACGGTGGCTGAAGGATAGTTCGCGCGGTGGGCTATTTGGCGGAGGTGGACTCGCCGCCCATTGAGCAGAGAGCAATCCGATGGCGCATCACCGGCTCGACGCCGCGCCCGACACGGTGCACTGGGGCTATTTCGATGCCGCGCTCAAACCGCAGCTGACGATCGAGAGCGGCGACACCGTCACCATCTCGACGGTGTCGGGCACCCCCGACGTGATGCCGCCGCCGCCCCTGATGATCCCGCCGGCGCTCGCCGCCATCCACGTCAGGGTGCCGCAGAAGCTGCCCGGCCACATCTGCACCGGCCCGGTGGCGGTGCGCGGCGCCCGCGCCGGCCAGGTGCTGGAGGTCCGCATCGGGGCGATCGAGCTCGGCTGCGACTGGGGCTACAACGTGGTGCGGCCGCTCGCCGGCGCGCTGCCGGACGATTTTCACGACAAGCACGTGATGCACATTCCGCTCGCCCGCAACCGGATGACCGGGCGCCTGCCGTGGGGGCTCGAGCTGCCGCTGCGGCCGTTCTTCGGCGTCATGGCGGTGGCGCCGCCGCACGCGTGGGGAATGGTCAGCACGCTGCCGCCGCGCCGCAACGGCGGCAATCTCGACAACAAGGAGCTCGTCGCCGGCACCACGCTCTATCTGCCGATCCAGGTCGACGGCGCGCTGTTCTCGGTGGGCGACGGCCACGCCGCCCAGGGCGACGGCGAGGTCTGCATCACGGCGATCGAGACCGGGCTG
>JBEKZK010000804.1:0-2983 GCA_049509935.1 Xanthobacteraceae bacterium
CCCGGATCGATGCGGCCGTCGCGGCGTTCCAGCCGGTCAGCGCCGGCCTGATCTACGTGCTGGGAACGGATGGCATACTGTGGCGCGAGATCGGCGATGCCGGCAATCGCACCGAGGTCGACCGCACGGTCGAGGCGTTCCAGGCGGTCGACGCCAGCCTGGTCTTCGTGCTCGGTGCCGACCAGAAGCTCTGGCGAGAGGTCGGCACGATGCGGTCGCGCACGCTCGTCGCCAGCCAGGTCATCGGGTTCCAGTACATCCCGGACGGCGACACCACATACGTCCAGACCGGCGACGCAACGTTGTGGCGCAAGAGTGGAAACGAAAAGCCCGAGGAGGTCGACACGCGGGTCGCGGCGTTCCAGGCGATCGACATGCATCTCGTCTATGTGCTCGGCACGGATGGAGGGCTGTGGCAGGAGCTCGGAGGACGCGGCCAAGCCGTGCTGGTGGACCGCGACGTGCTGGTCGGTTCCGGCCGGGCCGCGTTCCAGGCGACCGACCCGAGCCACGTCTACCTCCTGGGCAGCGACCATAAGCTCTGGGCCGAGTCGATGCCGGCGGAGCGATGATCGCCTGCAGACTCGTTTGGCAAGGTCAGACGGCACGGTTCGTGTCGGACGGGGTCAGCTGCGCGAGACCTGACGGGCGCACGCGATCTGCCGGCTCCTTTCGATTTGCCCGAATAAGGAAGAACGTGGGAATCAATCCCAGCATGACCATCGCGGCAACGATCCACCATCCTCGGTGAAAGGCGGCGACACGCGCCGCCGGCGATGCGGGCGAGCCGATGATGGCGACAAATACCGCAACGCCGACAGCGAGCGACGCCTGACGGATCATGTTGATCACGCCGGAGCCTGTCGCGAAGGAAGAAGACGGCAGCGCCGAGCTGCTCACGCCCATCAAGGTCGGGAACGTCAGGCCGACGCCGATGCCGGTGGGAATCATGCCGATGACGATGAATGCGGCATTCGGCTCGAGTCCGATCACCATCGCCCACCAGATCAATCCCGCCGCGAAGGCGAAGATGCCGGCGGTAATGACCGGCGCTGCGCCGAAGCGCGCGATCAGCCGGCCGGCGAACATGAGCGACGTGATCGGAACCATCAGCGGTCCGGGCGCGATCGCGAGCCCAGTCATCAGGGCCGACCATCCCCACGCCGTCTGCTCCCACAGGGCGACGGACAGAAGCATCGCGCCGAAGGCGGCCGAATAGGGCGCGATGACCAGAGCGGCGCCGGTGAACTGCGGGATGCGGAACAGCGCCGGATCGACGAACGGGTTGCGCGAGCGCAGACAGCGCCAGACGAACAGCGCGTTGAGGACGATTGCGGCCGCGACGACGACGGCGATGCCCGGCGAGCTCCATCCCCAGTCGTTCACCTTGACGATCGCAAATGTCAGCGCGCCGATGCCGCCGGTCACCAGCGCGGCGTCCCACGGGTTTGGCCGCGGGGCGTCGTGGCCGGGAACGTCAGGAAGCTTCCACCAGCCGATCAGCAACGCCAATAGTCCGATCGGAACGTTGACCAGAAATATCCAGCGCCAGTTCACCGTCACCAGCACGCCGCCGATCAGCGGTCCGAGGGCCGCGCCCAGGCCGCCGATGGCAGTCCAGGTCCGCACCGCCCCGCTCCGGCGCTCCGGCCGGAACACAGCAAGGAGCAGGCCGAGCGACGTCGGCGTCATCAGCGCCGCCCCCGCCGCCTGCGCGACGCGAAATGCCACCAGCGTTTCGACGCTGGTGGCGGCCGAGCAGGCAGCCGATGCCGCGGTGAAGAGGGCGACGCCGAGCAGGAAGCTCTGGTTTCGCCGGTAGCGCTCGGCCAGGCGCCCGAAGAACACCAGCAGCGCCGCATAGGCGATCGCATAGCCGTTCAATATCCACGACATGTCCTCGAGGCTGGCGCCCTTGAAGTCGCGACCGATGTTGGGCAGGGCGACGTTGACGATGAACAGATCGAGATTGGCGAGGACGATGCCCACGCACACGATGGCGAGCACCAGGTTCGGCGACGTCGATGGCCGCGCGCCGCCGCGCGGCGCGTCCGCCGCCGGAGCCGTCAAGCCTGTTCGATCGGTCCGGTCCATGCTTGCATCTCCAGCGTCGCGGTGTGCAGAATCCGGCGGCTGGGCGCGCCGCCAGTCGACCCGTCAGGGCGACGGTGCCGCGCCGTCGCGGCTCAGCGATCGAATGCGGGCGATTTGGACCAGGACGGCGCGCAGGTCGGCCGCCTGCTGCTTGCCAAAACTGTCTTCGAAGCGCGCCTGCGCCCGATCCCACAGGGGTTGCGCCGCCGCGAAACGCGACCGGCCCTTCCGCGTCAGCTTCACATGCCGGCGCCGGCGGTCGGTTGCGTCCTGCTCCAGCGAGATCAGGCCGTCCCGCTCCAGCGGCCGCAGGTTCTGGCCGACGGTGGACTGGTCCATCACCAGCGCCTCCGCGAGATCGCGCAGCGTCGGCGGCTCGCCGGCTCGCCGGTCGATCTCGGCGCAGATCGCGAACTGGGTCGACTTGAGACCCGATGGCGCCAGCGCCGAATCGTAGAGCTGCGACAGCCGGCGCGACGCCTTGCGCAGCACCGCGCAATTGCATCGATTTCGCTCGACCGCCGAGCTCGTGCCCATGACCCCTCCAATGCCGGGATATCCCGACTTCAGATGTGTGGATATCCCGATAAATCCGGAAAGTCAACTGGCACGTGGAATCGCGGGAATTACGGTGACAGAATTACGGTGACAGTGAATTACGAATTACGGTGACAGAATTACGGTGACAGTGCACTTAATTGGTGAATTACGGTAATTACGGTGACAGTGCACTTAATTATAATTACGGTGACAGTGCGCTTAGTTGCCGGATACAGGCGGCGTAACGGGTCGCGACATGCTCGCCAGCACGAAAGCGCGTGGGCGGCAATTAAGTGCACTGTCACCGTAATTCGGCACTGTCACCGTAATTCGGCTCCGCCAGTGGCTG
>JBEKZK010000805.1:0-2981 GCA_049509935.1 Xanthobacteraceae bacterium
GTCATCGCGCCGAGCTTCGGCGACATCTTCTTCGGCAACGCGTTCAAGAACGGGTTCTTGCCGGTAGTGCTGCCGGCCGACGCGGTGGCGGATCTGCGCCGGCAGATCACCGAGCAGCCGGGCGCGCGGATCGCCATCGACCTCGGGCGCCAGACGGTGACCGCCCCGTCCGGCGCCGTGCACCGGTTCGACATCGACCCGTTCCGCAAGCAGTGCCTGCTGCAGGGCGTCGACGAGATCGCGTTCACGCTCGGCCACGGCGATGCCATCGCGGCCTTCGAGCAGCGCCAGGCCGCCGAGGTCAGCTGGTTGTGACCGACCGCGATGCGGCCCGCGGCCCGTAGGGTGGGCAAAGGCGCGCCTTCGCGCCGTGCCCACCGATGCGGCGGCCGCCGAGTTTGCAACGGTGGGCACGCTGCACTTTGCCCACCCTACGGGCTCCGGTTCCGGCCGCGATGCAGCTTGCGGTCGGCGGCCAGCAAAAGACCGCCGGCCGAAACGGCGAACAGCACGATCAGCAGCACCACCGCCGTCATGGTCGGCACGTCGTGGGTGTTGATGCCGTTGATCAGCATGAAGCCGAGCCCGCGCTGGGAGGCGAACATCTCGCCGATGATCACGCCGAGCAGGGTCAGCGAAAAGCCGACCCTCAGGCCGGTGAAGATTTCCGGCGTCACCGCGGGGGCGAGCACGGTCATCGCGGTGCGCAGCGGGGTGAGCTTGAGCACCCGCGCGGTCTTGAGGTGCACCGGATCGACGTTGCGCACCGCGTTGAGCGTGATCAGGATCACCGGGATGATGCCGTGCATGACGCCGAAGGCGATCTTCGCCGACAGGCCGAGGCCGAACACCAGCAGCACCAGCGGGTAGAGCGTCACCTTGGGCAGCGTGTACAGCGCCGCCAGGATCGGCTCGCCGACCAGGCCGGAGAAGCGGTGGAAGCCGAGCGCCAGCCCGGCCGCGACGCCGCCAACCGCCGCGATGACCAGCGACACCGCGAACGCCGACGCGGTCGCCTGCGCGTGGGTCCAGAACATAGGGGAGCGGACGAGATTCCCGGCGTGCGCAACGGTGGCCAGTGGCGACGTGACCGCCACGTCGCCGACCGCCTCGTACAGCGCCTGCCAGGCGGCGGCGATCGCCAGCAGCAGAATGAGCGTGTCGAGCAGGCGACTGGTCCTGATGCGCGCCTCGGCGGGCGATGACGGCCAGCGGTGCAAGCTCATGTCTTCACCTCACGCCCGCCGCCGGCGGCGGAGCACGCGCTGCTCCAGCAGGTGCAGGCCGATATTGAGGCTGGTCGCCAGCATCACGACGAACAGCATCAGGGCGTACATGGTCCGATTGTCGAAGCTGTCGTAGGCATAGGCGATGGCGTGGCCGAGCCCCTCGCCGGAGAGGATGAACTCGCCGGCAATGACCCCGATGAAAGCATAGGCGAGCGCCAGCTTCAGGCCGCCGAGCAGATGCGGCGCCGCCGACGGCAGCACGATGCGAAAAGCCTCCTCGGCGCGGCCCAGGCGATGGACGCGCGCCACCTTGCGCAGCACCGCCGGCACCCGGTCGAGGCCGTCGAGGGTGGCGATCACCATGGCGGCAAAGCCGAAGGCGAAACCGATGAGCACCAGCGGCCAGCGGTCGAGCCCGAAGATCGCGATCAGCAGCGGATAGAACACGAAGAACGGCACCGCGTAGTACGAGGCGAGCAGCGGGTCGAGCACCCGGCGCAACCGCGGCAGCGCGTGGATGACGACGCCGCCGAGGCAACCGACCACGACGGCCAGCGCGAACGCGATCGCGATGTTGGCGAAGGTCTGCGCCATGGGGGCATCGAGCTCGCCGGCCCGCAGCATGGTCCACAGGTGCGACGTCATCTGGCTCGGTGGGATCATGGTGAGGCGGCCGATCACGCCCGTCCGCGTCAGCAGCTCGAGCAGCGCCACGAAGCCGACGATGATTGCGAGCTGAACTCGGGCGACCTTGGACATTGTCTCTATCCGCCATCGCGGCCGAGCGCGCGCATCGATTCGGCGCGCAGCTTCGACCAGACGTGGCCGGTGAGCCTTCCGAACGCCTCGTCGGCCACGATCTCCGAGGAGCGCGAGGCCGGCCATCCGGTGGACAGGATCTCGATGAACCGGCCGGGCCGCGCCGACATGACGCCGACGCGATCCGCCAGCATCACCGCCTCGTCGATCGCGTGGGTGATCAGCACGACGGTGGCGCCGCTGTCGCGCCACAGCCGCAGCAGCTCGTCGCCCATCAGCAGCCGGGTCTGCTGGTCGAGCGCGCCGAACGGCTCGTCGAGCAGGATCAGCCGCGGCTGCAGCACCAGGGTGCGGGCGATGCACACGCGCTGGCGCATGCCGCCGGAGAGCTGCGCCGGATAGGCGCGCGCGAATGCCTGAAGCCCCATGAAGGCGATCGCGCGGTCGACCCGGGCGCGCGCCTCGTCGGCCGCCACCGCGGCGCCGCGCAGGCCGAATGCGATGTTGTCCCGCACGGTGAGCCAGGGAAAGCTCGCGTCCTCCTGGAACACGACGCCCACCCCGTCGGGAACCTCGCCGCCGACCGGTGCGCCGTCGAACGTCACGGTTCCGGCGCTCGGAACGCTGAGGCCGGCGAGCGTCTCCAGCAGCGTGGTCTTGCCGCAGCCCGACGGGCCGACCACGGCAAAGAACTCGCCGGCCGCAAGATCGAGGTCGATCGGGCCGAGGGCATGCACGGCGCCCTGCCCGCTCTCGGCGAAGACCTTGCTGACGCCGCTCAGGCGTGCGCGGAGCTCAGGCATGCCGGAAGCTAAGGCATTTTCCGCCGGCAGCCTGCCCTCGGGCTCGACCCGAAGGTGGACACGGGTTGGGCGTATATAATGGTACAACACAGGAATCTAGCGACTCTTGGCCTGCAGGTCCTCGGGCAGAAAGCTCGCCTCCACCACCTTCTTCCAGTCCATCGGCTCCTTCAGCTTGCCGACGATCAGC
>JBEKZK010000806.1:0-2978 GCA_049509935.1 Xanthobacteraceae bacterium
CGGCATGACGGCGAACTGATTGACGCCGGCCCGTCGCTCGCGAGAGGGCATGTGAAGACATCTCCGATTCTCCAGGTGGTCATGGCCCGCTTTAAGCGGGCCACCCGGTAATCGCCGACGCATGCTACATCCGGCATCGGCTACTGGGTCGCCCGCTTGAAGCGGGCGATGACGACCGGGGTAAATCGATGTCTCCGCACGTCTTTCGTGCCGCGGCGAGGATTTTGCCGGGCTCGGGCCAACTGATAAGCTAACGTGAGATCGATCCACTCGGGGGGACACGCATGGACGCGCACACCGTCGACACGCCGACGCTCGAGCGGTTCTACTACGATCTCTGCCGGGTCCGCCGCTTCGACCAGCGTGTGCAGGAGCTGTTTCTCGAAGGGATCGTCAAGGGCACGGCGCATTCCTACGTCGGCGAGGAGGCGATCGCGGTCGGCGCCTGCGCGGCGCTGAGACCCGAGGACTTCGTCGTCAGCAATCATCGCGGGCACGGCCATTGCATCGCCAAGGGCGCCGACCTCACGCGGATGATGGCGGAGCTGTTCGGTCGCGAGACCGGCTATTGCCGCGGCCTCGGAGGCTCGATGCACATCGCCGACATCGCGCGCGGCATTCTCGGCGCCAACGGGATCGTCGGCGCGGGGATCGGCCTCGGCACCGGGGCGGCGCTGTCGGCGAAGCTTCGCAACAGCGGGCAGGTCTGTCTGGTGTTCTTCGGCGACGGCGCCGCCAACGAGGGCATCTTCCACGAGGCGCTCAACATGGCGAGCCTGTGGCAGCTGCCGATCGTCTTCCTCTGCGAGAACAATCAGTTCGGCCTGTCGACGCGGATGTCGGACGCCACCGCGATCGACCGCTATTCCCAACGCGCGGCGAGCTACGCGATGCCGGGCGAGACCATCGACGGCAACGACGTGGTGACCGTCTACGACACCGTCGAGCGCGCGGTCGGGCGCGCCCGCAACGGCCACGGCCCGAGCCTCATCGAGGCCATCACCTGGCGCTGGGGCGACCATTCGATGCGCGCCAACATTCCCGCCTACCGCGGCGAGGACGAGAATACGGAATGGCGCGAGCAGCGCGACGCCATCACGCGGGCCGGCGATCGCCTGGTCGAGCGTCAGGTCGCGGCCTCGCAGCTCGAGGCGTTGCGCGACAAAGCCTGGGGCGAGGTCGAGGCGGCGATCGCGACGGCGAAAACGGCGGCCGAGCCGACCGTCGAGGTCGCCGAGAGCGCGGTGACGGCGCCGCATCACGTGCTCGCGCCGGAGCCGGGGCCGGGGCACGCCTCGGCGCGCGAGCTCGGATTCGGCGAGGCGATCCGCGAGGCGATCGACCAGGAGATGGCCCGCGATCCTCGCGTCTTCGTCATTGGCGAGGACGTCGGGCGGGTCGGCGGCATCTTCGCGGCGACGCGCGGGCTGATCGAGAAGTACGGCAAGGAGCGGCTGCGCGACGCGCCGATCTCCGAGATGGCGATCGCGGGCGCGGCGGTCGGCGCCGCGATCACCGGCATGCGGCCGATCGCGGAGATCCAGATCTTCGATTTCGTCACCCACATGATGGACCCGATCGTCAATCAGGCGGCAAAATTCCGCTACATGCTGGGCGGCGTGCCGACGGTGCCGGTGGTGTTCCGCGGACCGCAGGGCGGCGGCGTGCGCCTCGCGGCGCAGCACTCGCAGTCGCTGGAGGCCTGGTTCTGCCACGTGCCGGGGCTCGTCGTCATGGCGCCGTCGACGCCATACGATGCCAAGGGCCTGCTCGCCGCCGCCATCCGCGACGACAATCCGGTGGTGTTCTGCGAGCACAAGTACCTTTATGTGAACTCGAAGGGGCCGGTGCCGGCGATCGAGTACGCAATCCCGGTCGGCAAGGCCGACATCAAGCGGCCCGGGCGCGACGTGACGCTGGTCGTCACCATGGCGATGGTGGCGCCGGGGCTGCGTGCCGCCGAGCAGCTCGCGCGCCAGGGGATCGAGGTCGAGGTCATCGATCCGCGGACGCTGCGCCCGCTCGACACCGCGACCATCATCGACAGCGTGAAGCGGACGCACCGCCTCGTGGTCGCGCACGAGGGCTGGAAGCGCTGGGGTTTTGGCGCCGAGGTCGCGGCCGTGGTGCAGGAGGAGGCGTTCGACTGGCTCGATGCGCCGGTGACGCGCATCGGCATGCGCGACGTGCCGATGCCGTACAACGACAACCTCGAGCGCGCCGTGATCCCGAGCCAGGCCGAGATCGAGGCGGCGATCAGGGCGGTGTGCTACTGATTGGCGTAGCCGCTGATGGTGCGCACCACGCTGGCGGTGGGGCGGCTGTCGATGGTCTGGCCGGCCTGGGCCTTCATCATCATCGCATCGTAGTCCGGCAGCGTCGCGACGACGTCCTTGGCCTTCAGCTGGACCACCTTGTAGCCGTTCGCCTTGAGCTGGAGCAGCAGCTCGGGCAGCGCCTCGGCGGTCGCGCGCTGGAAGTCGTGCATCAGGATGATGCCCTTGCCGAGCTTCTTGAGCTTGGTCATCACCGACTGGATCACCAGTTCGGGCTTCTTCAGCTTGAAGTCGAACGAGTCGAGGTCGGCGGAAAAGATGCCGATGTTGCGTTCGCCCAGATAGGCGATCAGCTCCGGGGTCTGCCGCAGCGCCGGGAAGCGGAAGAACGGCGCCAGCGGCCGGCCGCCCGATATCGCCACGGCGCTCACTCCCTTCTCGATCTCGGCCTTGGCGTCGGCCAGCGGCTTCTTGGCGAGATCGGCGTGCGACCAGGTGTGCGAACCGATGGTGTGGCCCTGCTCGACCACCTGCTTGAGGATCTCCGGGTGCCAGGTCGCATGCTTGCCGATCGGGAAGAAGGTCGCCTTGACGCACTGCGCGGCGAGCGCGGCGAGCACCGCCGGCGTATTGACCGGCCACGGGCCGTCGTCGAACGTCAGCACCACCTCGCCGGCGTTGAGGAAGTCGTGCGCCTTGAAC
>JBEKZK010000807.1:0-2978 GCA_049509935.1 Xanthobacteraceae bacterium
AGATCGCCGCAGAATCAATAGAATCAATCTTGCGTCACGATCCCGTCTACTCATTTGCAGTGAATGCGCAGGCGGCGAACGCCTGTGAGGCGGTTTCGTTCCCCTCATGCGTCTAGGTAGTTTCCGAACCTGACACGACCCGCCGAACCCGAGGTATGTTTCGTCCGGCCAGATGCGACAGCTGCACCCAGTCTGTCGATGTCATCTGTTGGACCGGGGCGACGACATTCGGTGGTTGAAATGACGAATTCTGATCTGATTTCCGTCCCTGGTCACGAGTTCGACGACTTTCTGTTCGCGCCGATCCGAGAGGACGGAAACGGAATGCTGCTCAGCGTCCTGTCGGCGCTGGCGCGACTGGACATCGATCCATGGCAGGAAGCGGCCAGATTGACCCGATTGTCGGGGGAGATTGCAACCCAGAGAATGGCCTCGTTGATTGCGGCACTGCCTGACGAGCCGTCGACGCATCCCGACGCCAGGACGACTGCGGCTCGCTTGATCGCGTTGTTGCCGCAAGCGCCCGGCCCGGATATCGCGTCGGGCGCGACGTCGCCCGGCATTGGTTCGACGACCGCGTACCGAGCGGTCGTGATGTACGTGGTCTTCGTGGCCGTCGTGCTGGGCTTCCAGTCCATGGTGGCAAGCCGTCAACCGCCGGCGGCGCCGGCCGACGACGCTCCAGCGGCCTTCAGCTCGGTTATCCCGTCCGTGCCACCGGCGAGCTCCGGCCGGTGAAGGCGGATATCGAGCGCGTGGCGTTGAAAGGCGCCGGCCATTCCGTCCAGGGTATTTTGCGCACGCCGGTGCCCAACAAAGGGCGTCGAGAGCAGGTTTGGAAACGCGCGCCAAATCCGCCGGTTGCCTCGGTGGATGCGCCGTTGAATCCAAGCACACGACGGAAATCGTGATGACGTTTTGACATTATATAGAGTTGCGCAACCTGGACACTTTGTGTCACACCTACGTCGATCAGCCGACATAGCATCGGGAGCGACCCCCCTCCGGCGGCGAGGGGGAACCTATTGAGAACAATGTGGAATGTCCCAAAGTCGCGCGCGTCAGGATAAAGCCACCCGGCCGCGATCGAGCCGGCGTGCCGAGCCGGCGAGCGCCGCTCCCCGCGGGCCTGGGGACTTCCCGGTGGTGGGGATAGGCGCGTCGGCGGGTGGCCTCGATGCCTGCAGGAAGCTGGTGGATGCGCTGCCCGCCGGCAATGGCATGGCCTTCATCCTGGTCCAGCACCTCGACCCGACCCACGAAAGCATGCTGGTGGACCTGCTGGCCGGGCACACCGCGATGACGGTCCGGCAGGCGGCCGATCGCATGCCGATCGAGCGCGACCACCTCTACGTCATTCCGCCCGGGACCTACCTGTCGGTCGCCAACGGCGCCCTGCATCTCTCGCACCCGCAGGCGCGTCACGGCGCGCGGCTGCCCTTCGACTTTCTGCTGCACTCGCTCGCCGAGGACTGCGGCGGTCGCGCCGTCGGCGTGATCCTGTCGGGAACCGGGGCCGACGGCAGCCTCGGGCTGAAGGCCGTGAAGGACAAAGGCGGCCTCATCATCGTCCAGGACCCCGCCGAGGCCGGCTACGACGGCATGCCGCGGAGCGCCATCATGACCGGCGCGGTGGACCTCGTGCTTCCGGTGGCGAAGATTCCGGAGGCGCTGGTCGCATACGACCAGCGAATGGCGCTTGCCTCGGCGCATGAGGGCTCCGTCCCGCGCGATCGAAGCTGGTTGCCCGGGATCATCGATCTTCTGCGCGCGAAGACCGCCCACGACTTCACGCTCTACAAGCCGGGTACGCTGCAGCGCCGGGTCGAGCGGCGGGCCGGGATGGCGGGGATCGAGTCCGACGACATGGATCGGTATGTCGAGATTCTGCGCAGCGACGCCCGCGAGCTGGACCTTCTCGCCAAGGACCTGCTGATCAACGTCACCAGCTTCTTCCGCGATCCGGCGGTCTTCGAATTGCTGGCGGAGAAGATCGTTCCCGACCTGGTCCGCGGCCAAGCCCCCAGTCATCCGCTCCGCATCTGGATCGCCGGATGCAGCACCGGCGAGGAGACCTATTCGCTCGCCATGCTGTTCCGCGAGCAGATCACGGCGGCAAAGCGCGATGTCAAGCTGCAGGTCTTCGCCTCCGATGTCGATCCCGATGCGGTCGCAACCGCGAGAGAGGGCTTCTACCCCGCGACGATCGAGGCGGAGGTGTCACCGGAACGCCTTGCCCGCTTCTTTTCCAAGGAGGATCACGGCTACCGGGTCGTGCCCGAGCTGCGTGCCGCGGTGGTCTTCACCGTGCAGGACGTGCTGGCCGACCCGCCATTCTCTCGCCTCGACCTGGTGTCCTGCCGGAATCTCCTGATCTATCTGCTTCCCGACGCGCAGGCGAAGGTCATCTCGCTGTTCCATTTCGCGCTGCGCGAGGGCGGCATTCTGCTTCTCGGCAGCTCGGAGACCGCCGGCGATATCGACGGCCGTTTCGAGGTGATCTCCAAGGCGGAGCGGCTCTATCGGCACATCGGCCGCAGCCGGCCCGGAGAGTTCGGATTTTCGCCGGGGGGCGGTGACCGCATGCGCGTCATCGCGCGCTCGGGACAGGGCCAGCCGCCGTCGCGCCAGGCCGCCCTCGCCGATCTGTGCCGGCAGCTGGTGATGGAGACCTATGCGCCGGCGGCGGTCCTGATCAACCGCGAGCACGAGTGCCTCTACTCGCTGGGACCGACCGACCGCTATCTGCGCGTGGCCCCGGGGCACCCGACCCACGACCTGCTCGCCATGGCGCCCGAGGGCATGCGGATCAAGCTCCGGTCGGCGATCCAGCAGGCCGTTCAGGAGAACAGACCCGTTGTCGTCGTCGGCGGCGGTCGCACCAATCGCAGGGGCGACGCCCTGTCGTTCAGCATCGCAGTGCAGCCGGTGCAGGGCGAAGAGCTGCTGCTGGTCTGCTTCATCGACGAGCCGCGGCA
>JBEKZK010000808.1:0-2974 GCA_049509935.1 Xanthobacteraceae bacterium
CAGAGGCGGCCTGACCGGCTGAGAGTGCTCCACCTCCTTCACGTCGATCCTGTCAGCGCTCGCGCATCGAATCGTGCATGTGCTCGCGCAGCGGCGCCAGCAGGAAGTCGATGATGCGGCGCTTGCCGGTCAAAATTTCCGCCTTCACCGACATGCCCGGCAGCAGTGCCGCCGGCCGGCCGTCGACATCGAGCGTCGTGGCCTGCACGGCCACGTGCACCGTATAGCGCAGGCGCTCGCTCGCCTCGACATTGTCGGTGTCATCGGCGGTGCGCTGCGAGCCCTGGACGCCGGACTGGTTGACGGGCGCGGCTTCGGCGTCGCGGTCGACCGACAGGACCGTTCCCTTGAGCAGGCCATAGCGGGTGAACGGAAAGGCGTCGACCTTGATCTCGACGCTCTGCCCGGCCGTGACGAAGCCGATGTCGCGGTTTTCCAGCACCGCCTCGACCTCGATGCCCTCGCCGTCCGGCGCGACCGACAGCAGCTGCTGTGCCGGCGTGACCACGCTGCCGATGCTGGCGATGTGCATCTGCTGGACCGTGCCGTCGATCGGCGCCCGCAGCGTCTGCAGCTCGACGCGCCGCGTCGCCTTGGCGAGTTGCTCGCCGGCGGCGCGCGACCGATCCTGCGCCTTGCTGAGATCGGACATGGCGGTGGTGCGGATGTCCGCCTCGGTGGCGGCCATCTTGTGGTCGAGACCATCGATCGCCGCGTCGAGCGAGGCGATCTTGGAGCGCGTGATCTCGAGCTCGGCGCGCGTCTCCACCAAGAGCTGCTGGCTCTCCAGCTTGGCGATGATCGACGCGTTGCCCATGGCGGCCGCCTTGGCGCGGATGTCGGCGCGCCCGTCGACCATCGGCAGGGTCTGCTCGATCTTGGCCGCGGTCTGCTGCAGGGCCAGGCGCTCGCCGTGCCGCTGCATCTTTTCCTGCGCCAGGCTGGCGAGCTGGCCGGCGCGCCCCGCGACCTGGGTGGTCAATTGCGCCTGCGCGCGCTCGCGCTCCAGCAGCGAGGCGTTGGCGACGGCGGTGAACTCCGCCACGGTCGCTCCGGCGAGAAAGGCGGTGAGCCGCATCTGGTCGAGCTGCGCGGCGACCAGATCGTTCTGCGCGTGGTCGCGCTCGGCGAGCGCGGCGGTCGGATCGAGCTCGATCAGCGCATCGAGCGCCCGCACCCGCTGGCCGGAGCGCACCAGCACGGCCTTGACGCTCGCCGTTTCGAACGGCTGCACGACCTGCGTCCGCCGGTGCGACACCACCTTGCCGCCGGCAACCGCGACGATATCCACCTTGCCGAATGTCCCCCAGCCGAGACCGGCGAGCGCGATCAGGCACAGCGCATACGCGGTCTTGCGGCCGAGCGGGCTCGGCGGCGTTTCCATGATCTCCAGTGCGGCCGGCAGGAAGGCGCGCTCATCGGCATGAAAGGCGCCCGATGCGGCGCGGCGCAGCACGGCGAACGGGGCTTGCATGGGACCTCCTCAGCGGCCGGCGGACTGGATCAGATGCAGATTGGCGTAGCGCCCGCCGCTGGCAATCAGCTGCTCGTGGGCGCCGTCCTCGGCGATCGTTCCATTGTCGATGGTCAGGATGCGATCGGCGCTGCGCACGGTGGACAAGCGGTGGGCGACGATCAGCACGGTGCGGCCCTTGACGATGTCGCGCATGTTGGTCTGGATGACGCTTTCCGACTCGTAGTCGAGCGCCGATGTAGCCTCGTCGAAGATCAGCACGCGCGGATCGCCGATCAGCGCGCGGGCAATGGCGATGCGCTGGCGTTGCCCGCCCGACAGCGATACCCCGCGCTCGCCGATCGTCGTGTCGTAGCCTTGCGACATCCGGCAGATGAACTCGTGCGCACCCGCGAGCCTGGCGGCGGCGACCACGGCGTCCATCGGCAGCGCCGGATCGGCCAGCGCGATGTTCTCGCGCACCGAGCGGTTGAACAGGATATTTTCCTGCAGCACGACGCCGATCTGGCGGCGCAGCCAGGACGGATCGAGCACGGCGGCGTCGACGCCGTCGATCAGCACGCGGCCGGCCTCGGGCTGATAGAGGCGCTGCACCAGCTTGGCGATGGTGCTCTTGCCGGAGCCCGAGGGGCCGACGATGCCGACCACCTGGCCGGCGGGAATTTTCAGGCTGACGTCGCGCAGCACCGGCTGGCTGTTGAGCGCATAGCGGAAGGTCACCCGGTCGAGCTCGATCGTGCCCTGCAGCGGCGGCTGACTGGCCTGCACGCTGGCCACGTTCGGCTCCACCGGGGTGTTGAGGATATCGCCGAGGCGCTCGACCGACAGGCGCACCTGATGGAAGTCCTGCCACACCTGCACCAGCCGCAGCACCGGCCCGCTCACCTGGCCGGCCAGCATGTTGAAGGCGACGAGCTCGCCGACGGTGAGCTTGTTGGCGATGACGAGGCCGGCGCCCACGAACAGCGTCAGTGCGCCCACGCCCTTGTTCAGCAGACCGGCGACCTGCGTCGCCCAGTTGCCGACCTGCGCCGCCGCGAACGAGGCGCCGACGTAGGCGGCGAGCTGCTCCTCCCAGCGGTGCTGCATCTGCGGCTCGACCGCCATCGCCTTGATGGTCTCGACGCCGGTGACGGTTTCGACGAGGAAGCCCTGATTCTCGGCGCCGCGACGGAATTTCTCGTCGAGGCGGCGGCGGAAGGCCGGGGTGGTGGCGACCGAGAGCAGCGCGTAGAGCGGCAGCGCGGCGACCACGATCCAGGCGAGCGTCGCGCTGTAGATGAACATGACGGCGAGGAAGACCGCGCAGAAGGCCAGGTCGAGCACCAGCGTGATCGACGAGCTGGTGATGAACTGCCGGATGGTCTCGAGCTCGCGTACCCGCGCCACGCTGTCGCCGACCCGCCGGCTCTCGAAGTAGGCCAGGGGCAGCCGCAGCAGATGGCGGAAAATGCGGGCGCCGAGCTCGACGTCGATGCGGTTGCTGGTATGCGAGAACAG
>JBEKZK010000809.1:0-2970 GCA_049509935.1 Xanthobacteraceae bacterium
TCCGTCGTAGCTGGTCTGTCCCTGCGCCGCGGCCTTCAGGATGCATTCGGCGAGGTACGCCTTCGTCGTCGCGGTGGAGTGCTCCAGCGGCACTCTCGTCATGACCTCCTCGAGCGCGCTCTTCATCACGGCGATGAGTTGCGGGTCGAACTGTGGCATGGCTCGGCTCCCGATCGAATGCCTGAGAGGAGTCAGGACAATGTGGACGAATTTTGGCCGACCGCGGTGTGATCGCATGTCGCGGCAGCGACCAACTGACGTCAGCGGCACGAGGACTGTCGTCGGCCCTCGTTGAACCGCGTCGTCCCGACCCGCGACCAATGGACGTCCGGGCGTCAATCGACGGGATAGACGATGTTGCGCCGTGCCCTCGCGATCCTCGCCGCCGCCGTCTGCGGCGCGCTCGTGCTGCAATCGGCCGCCGCCGCCAGGGGCGCCGTTCGTGGCCATTGGGCGGGCTCGCACCATATCCAGGCTCACCGGGCTGCGTTCAAGCGTCCGCCGCCGACCCGGATCGCCCGGGTCCGCACCCACACCGCAGCGATCCGGCGGCCGCATGTCCAGCCGTCGCGCATGTCCGACCGGCGGCTCGGCCGTCACCCGATGGGGCCGCACGGCATGCCCTCTGCGATCGCCTACCGAGGCGCCGCGATCCGCGCCGGCTTCGACGTTCCGGCGCCGAGCGAGCAGCGCTATGTCCCGCGCGAGGTCATCCTCGACGTCGCACCGACGACGTCCAGGGAGAGCCTCGCGGCGCTGGTGCGTCAGCACCGATTGACGCTCCTCGAGTCGGTGCCGGTTCGCCTCACCGGCCGCACGCTCCACCGCGTCCACGTCGATGACGAGCGCTCGCTGCCGATTCTGATCCGGGCGCTTGCCGATGACGTGAGGATCGTCGCGGCGCAGCCGAACTACCTCTACACCCTGCAGGACGACGGCGCGCCGCGGAGCGAGCCGCGCGGAAACTCTCCACAATGGATCGTCGACAAGCTCCATCTCGACGAGGCCCATCAGGTCGCGACCGGACGCCAGGTGCTGGTCGCCGTGATCGATACCGGCATCGACAGCGCCCATGCGTGCCTCGCCGGCGCGATCCGCGAGACCTTCAATGCCGTCGGCAGCGAGGACCGGCCGGACAAGCACGGCACCGCGATGGCGGGCGCGATCGTCGCGCACTGCGATCTGGTCGGGGTGGCGCCGCGGGCGCGGCTGCTGGCGGTGCGCGCGTTCGCGCCCGGCACCAGCACCGAGGCGCCGACGCTGCGCATCGTCAAGGCGATCGACTGGGCGGTCGCCCACGGCGCCCGCGTCATCAACATGAGCTTCGCCGGACCGCACGATCCGACCCTTGACGCGCCGATCGCCGCCGCCTGGCGCAAGGGCGTCGTGCTGGTCGCGGCAGCCGGCAATCAGGGACCGGGCTCGCCGCCGCAATATCCGGCCGCCTACCCGCAGGTGATCGCGGTGACGGCGACCGATGCCGACGACCACCTCTTCGACCGCGCCGGCCGCGGCCCCCACATCGCAGTGGCGGCGCCGGGCGTCGACGTCCTGGCGCCGGTGCCCGACGGCGCCGTCGATTTCGTGACCGGAACGTCGGTCGCGGCGGCCCACGTGAGCGGCATCGCGGCGCTGCTGATCGAGCGGCAGCCGTCCCTCGGCCCCGACGACATCCGCCGGATCCTCGCGGAGACCGCCGTCAGGCTGCGATCGAGCCCCGACCGCAGCGATGCCGGCTCCGGTCTGGTCGATGCCTGGCAGTCGCTCCGGGCGCTCGGCCTGAGCGCCGCCGCCAGCAGCGGCGTGCCGGCGTCCGCCGCGCGTTGACACCGGAGAGGAAGACGAGGCGCCGAGATGTCACGACATCGCTCTGATCATCGGCGCCAGGAATCCGCGGGATCCTGATCGACCGCGTCCAACCCTCCCGTGCAACAACAACGCCGGAGCAAGCTGCCAGCGCGTGCGCCCGCCGATCCCTTGACTCTCCACATGCGGCCTCGAACATTGCGGTCTGCGCCGCTGCATTCCGGCGCCGACCGGAGAGCCTGCCGCCATGATGAGCCGGGAGCAGAACGATCTGATCACCCGCATCGGACCGACGGATCCGGCCGGAGCGCTGATGCGCCATTATTGGCAGCCGGCGGCGCTCCTCGACGAGCTCGACGGGCCGCGTCCGGTCGTGCCGGTGCGGCTGCTCGGCGAGGACTTCGTGCTGTTCCGCGACGGCGACGGCCGCCACGGCCTGCTCGACCGCGATTGCCCGCACCGCGGCGCCGACCTCGCGTTCGGGCGGCTGGAGGACGGCGGCCTGCGCTGTGCGTTCCACGGCTGGCTGTTCGACACCGCGGGCCGCTGCCTGCAGACGCCGGCCGAGCCCGAGGGCAGCACGCTCTGTCGGGGCATCCGTCAGCGCGCGTTTCCCGTGGTCGAGCGCAGCGGCATCCTGTTCGCCTATCTCGGTCCCGGCGAGCCGCCGGCTTTCCCGCAATTCGACTGCTTCGCGGCGCCGCCGGCCTACACCTTCGCCTTCAAGGGCCTGATCGAGTGCAACTGGCTGCAGGCGCTCGAGGTCGGCATCGACCCCGCCCATGCGTCGTTCCTGCACCGCTTCTTCGAGGACGAGGATCCGGCGTCGGGCTACGGCCGGCAGTTCCGCGGGGCGTCCGCCGACAGCGACATGCCGATGACCAGGGTGCTGCGCGACTACGACCGCCCGGCGATCGAGGTGGAGCAGACCGACTACGGCCTGCGCATCATCGCGGTGCGCCGCATCGACGACGAGCGGTCGCACGTGCGGGTGACCAACCAGGTGTTTCCCCACGGCTTCGTCATCCCGATGAGCACCGCGATGACGATCACCCAGTGGCACGTGCCGGTCGATGACGAGACCTGCTACTGGTACGCCATCTTCACCAGTTTCGCGGAGCCGGTCGACAAGGCGCGGATGCGGGCGCAGCGGCTCGAGCTCTA
>JBEKZK010000081.1:0-10900 GCA_049509935.1 Xanthobacteraceae bacterium
CTCAACCGGATCACTTGCAAGGAGCACACCACGATGACCATTCCGAAAGAGTATCTCGATCTGCTGCAGCAGAAGAAGGCCTTCGCCAATCTCGCCACCGTGATGCCGGACGGGTCGCCGCAGGTGACGCCGGTGTGGCTCGACTACAAGGACGGCGCCATCCGGGTGAACACCGCCAAGAGCCGGGTGAAGGCGCGCAACATGAAGGAGGGCTCGCGGGTGGCGCTCGCCGTCATGGATCCCGACAATCCGTACCGCTACATCCAGGTGCGCGGCCGGGTGAAGCGGGTGAGCGAAGAAGGAGCATCGGCGCACATCGATGCGCTGACGAAAAAGTACCTCGGGCAGGACAAATACCCCTATTCGCAGCCCGGCGAGGTGCGGGTGATCTTCGAGATCGAGCCGCTGGCAACCCAGACCATGGGATGAACGCGGCGCTCGCGGGCCGGAGGGGGAAACGCTCATGAAGCTCGGCATCGTCATGCGGACCACCGGGGCGTCGCCGGTGCCCGACATGGATCTGATCCTCGAGGTCGAGCGGCTGGGCTACGATTCGGCCTGGACCGGCGAAGCCTACGGCGGCGACGCGGTGACGCCGATCACCTGGATGCTGGCGCGCACCACGCGGATCAAGGGCGGCACCGGCATCCTGCAGATGTCGGCGCGTACGCCGACCTGCGCCGCGATGACCGCGATGAGCCTGCAGGCGCTGTCGGGCGGACGCTTCCTGTGCGGGATCGGACCGTCCGGCCCGCAGGTGATCGAGGGCTGGCACGGCCAGGCGTTCGGCAAGCCGCTGGGGCGGACCCGGGAATATGTGTCGATCATCCGCAAGGTGTTCGCCCGCCAGGGGCCGCTCGAGCACCACGGCGAGCACTATCAGATCCCGTATGCGGGGCCGGATGCCACCGGCCTCGGCAAGCCGCTGAAAAGCATCGTGCACCCCAAGGACGATCTGAAGATCTACACCGCGGCGATCGCACCGGCCGGCCTGCGCGTTGCCGGCGAGGTGGCGGACGGGGTGCTGCCGTTCTTCATGTCGCCCGAAAAGGCCGACCGGATCTCCGGGCCGGTGCGCGAGGGGCTGGCCAAGGCCGGCCATGCCAAGACCTTGGCGGACTTCGACATCGCGCCCTATGTGCGCATCCGCATGGGCGACGACGTCGCGGCGTGCCGCGACGCCATCCGCCCCGAGCTCGCGCTCTATATCGGCGGCATGGGGGCGAGGGCAAAGAACTTCTACAACGATCTCACCCGGCGCATGGGCTACGAGGCCGAGGCGGCGACGATCCAGGATCTCTTTCTCGCCGGCAAGCGGCAGGAGGCGGCGGCCGCGGTGCCCGACGCGCTGATCGACGAGACCTCGCTGGTCGGCCCCAAGGAGCGCATCCGCGACCGGCTGCAGGCGTGGAAGGCGATCGCGGACGGGCACGAGGTGGGTACGCTGCTGCTCGCCGGCGTGACGGTCGATTCGGCGCGCGTCGTCGCCGAGGCGGTGCTGTAGAACGCTGATTATTCTCTCGTTGGCGCATGTCCTTGATCGGCGAATCGGGTCCCACTTCGCCGGGACATGCTTTACCCGATGTTGGCGACGACCTCCTCGTGGAACTGGCGCAGCGCCGCCACGACGGCGTCGACGGTCGGCCCGGGAAAGCTGAAGTCGACGGCCGCAACCCCGAGGTCACGCATGGCGCGCAGATCGGCGGCGATCTCGGCAGTGGTCCCGGAAAAGAGATACTTTTCGCCATCGTCGGCCTTGGCCGGCACCTGGGTGCCGTGGCGGTTGACCCGGTAGGCGAGCGCGACGCTCGAGGGATCGCGGCCGGCCTCGCGCGTGAGCTTGCGCAGGCGCTCGGCGGCGGCGCGGAAGCGCGCCAGCGAGTCGAGCCGATGCGCCGGGTTGCTGCCGATCGGGTACCAGCCGTCGCACAGCGTCGCAGCGCGGCGCAGCGCCGGCCCGCTCTCGCCGCCGACCCACAGCGGCGGATGCGGCTTCTGCACCGGCTTGGGCGCGAAGGTGATGTCGGAAAATTTCACGAAACGGCCGTCGAACTGCGGCACCGGTTTGGTCCACAGCTCGCGGAAGGCCTGCAGGTATTCATCCGTTGCCGCACCGCGGTCGGCGAACGGCGGCGCCCCCAGCGCGAGGAACTCCTCCTCCAGCCAGCCGGCGCCGATGCCGACCGTCAGCCGGCCGCCGGACAGCACGTCGATGGTGGCCAGAATCTTGGCGGTGAGGACGGCGGGCCGGTGCGGCACCACCATCACCGAGGTGAGAAAGCGCAGCTTCGAGGTCTTGGCCGCCAGATAGGTGAGCGCGGTCAGCTGCTCGTGACGCTCGCCGCGCGAGCCCTTGGGAAACTCGCCGGACTCCGAGTAGGGGTAGCGGGCGTAGATGTTGTTGGGCTCGACCACGTGATCGCTCAGCGACACATAGTCGTAGCCGATCGCCTCGGCCTCGACGGCGAGCCGCGTCAGGTCGTCCGCCGATATCTGCGACCCGGTCAATGGCAGGTTGAAGCCGATCTGCATCTTGTGTCTCCGCTGTCGTTCGGGCGTGGCAGCATAGCGCAGGTCACAGGCAGCGTGGCAACGTCAACGGCCTTTCGGGTTCCTCGCCACGCTCCCTGCAGAACGCGAGATAGTCCTCGATCGATCCGGCAAGGGTCTTCTCGATCTCGGCCAAGGATCTACCCCGACAGGTGATCACGTCGCCGAGGTTGGCGACGTCGCCATGAAAAGTCCCGGCGTCCTCGTCGTCCTCGACGATGGCCTCATATCCTTTGTACTTCATTGTGGCCACGGCAAAATCTCCCGGCAGGCAGCACCGTGCGCGCGGCGGCAAACACTCAAACACTATGGATTTGGCGCTTTGCGGTGCACCAACGCTCGTTGGATCGTATCGAGCACGACGTCGAGCCTCTTGCCGACATCCTCGGCCAGGAAGCGCAGAACGAAGTATCCATTCTCCTGAAGCAGCACATCCTTGTGGCGATCGCGGCGATACGCCTCCGCGCTCTCCAGGTGCTGCCCTCCGTCGATCTCGATTGCCATGCGTGCGTCGGCGCACAGCAGGTCGACCTCCAATCGCCCCGAGCCGCCGAACGGGATCGGCAGATCGGCGTTCAGGCGGAAGCGCCCCGCGGTCGCCGGCAGCATTTCCAGGCGACGGTATAGAAATGCCTCGGCCGCGCTTCTGGCGCGATCGGCGCCTTCGGCACCGGGATCAACGGCTCTTGCCGCCGCTGCGAAGAGATCGGCGAGAGGGGCATCCACGCCATCGCGGACCAGGCGTTGCACGCTCGCCGCGTAGTCGCTCTTCCACCGAGGCTCGACGGGCAGCATGACCTGGGCCGGCCACCCGGGCACCGCGCTGGCCGGCACATGGATCGTATAGCCCACGGCCTCGTAGCCGCGACAACGTCGATCGAACATGCGGGCCAGCATCGGGACATCGAGGTCGGCGTAGTCGTAGACCCGCACCTCGCGTTTCCGGTCGTTGAGCCGATGCAGGCGCCCGACGTATTGGGCGACGGTCCCCCGCCACGACACCGGCAGCGCAAGGAAAAGCGTGTCCAGCCTCGCATCATCGAAGCCTTCTCCGATGTAGCGGCCGGTCGCCAGCAAAACCCGCTCCTCGTCGACGGGGATGCTCGCCAATCGACTGCTGATGGCCTGGAGCTCGCGCCTGCCGGCCCCGCCGCGCAGCACGACCAGGTGGCGAACCGCAGGCGCCAGAAGCGCCGCAAGGCGATCGACGTGCTCGGTCCGCTCGGTCAACACCACGGGCGATCGGCCCTCGCGCACCGTTTCGATCACGTCCGCGAAGATCAGCTGGTTGCGGGATTCGTCTGTGATCAAATCATCATAGATTTTGCGAAACTCGAGACGGGCATCAGCCCTGGCCTGCCGGCCAGCACAGAACGCGGTCGGGCGAACAATCACCCGGTGCTCGAATGGACGAGACGCGGCTTGCCGGATCGGGTCGACATGATGGCGCACCGGGCCGCATTGCATGAAAATGATCGGATGATGACCATCCTTGCGCGCCACGGTCGCCGACAGACCGACCACGTACTTCGCCTTTGCGCGACGGACGACGCGCTCGAAGCTGAAGGCGGGCAGATGGTGACATTCGTCGACGATGACCTGGCCATAGTCGCCGAGGCGATCGTCGACTACGCCCTTGCGCACCATGCTCTGGATGAGAGCGACATCGAGCATTCCGTTGGGCTTCTTGCGCCCGCCTCCGATCCGGCCGATCGACCCCGCTGGAAGGTCGAGAAATGCACTGAGCCGCTCGATCCACTGTTCGAGCAACTGTCGTCGATGCACCAGGACCAGCGTGCTGACGCCACGCCGGGCTATCAACCACGCCGCTACGACGGTCTTCCCGAACGCGGTAGTGGCCGAGAGAACACCGATGTCGTGGGCGAGCATGGCGGTCGCCGCCGCCATCTGCTCTTCGCGCAACGACCCCAGGAATGACGCGGTCAAGCGCCGTCCGGACATTCGTTCATCGCGAACAGCGCTGGCTATGCGCAGATCCGACAGCAGGCCCCGGATGTCGTTCAGACATCCGCGAGGCAGCGCCACGTGATGTGAATGATCCTCGGCGCATGCGATGATCCGAGGTTTGTCGTAGGTCGGAAGGCGCATCGCCTGCGCCTTGTAGAAATCCGGATTCTGAAAGGCCGCCAACCGCACGAGGCGGTTGCGCAGGCCGGGCGAAAGATCCGCCTTGGCAATGTAGACTTGATCGCCGAGCACGAGCTCCATGCGCTCCGGCAGTGGGCCCGCGATCGATCGGCTCTCGCGCCGTCGCGACGGCGACATCGCCCACGGCGCCGTTTCATCCTCGTCGGGCAAAGCCTGGCACACGCCGACCACCTGGCCGATCGACTCGGCACGGTGGACAATTCTTTCGACGGTCGGGCGATCGACCTTGCGGATCGCCGAAAGGAACTCCCATTGATCGGGATGGGGGATGAAATCCTGGTTCAGGAATACGCTGTTTCCTGCCTTTCGCGCTCGTCCCTGCAGCGGCAGAGCGATCAGGTTGCCGAAGCCGCCCCTGGGCAGCGTGTCCTGATTGGGAAAGAAGCGATCGTATGAATGCAGTCCGATGTCGGGCCGTCGTTCCATGGTTTCGGTCAGCACATGGGAGCCGAGCTTCCGTGCCAGCGCGGCCGGAATTGCCTGCTCGAAGAAAATCCAGACGTGTGCGCCGTTTCCCGAGCGCGAGCGCTCCAGCGCCGCAGGAAGATCCAGGAATCGGCACGTGTCGTGATAGGCCTTTGCGTCGTCCTGCCAGGTCCCCTTGTCGAAATCGACCGCGAGCAAGAAACAGGTCTCGTCGAGAAGCATCGGGTAGAGACCCATGACGAAGTCCTTGCCGTCGCCATCGAGCCCGGAAAGGTGCGATCGGATCGTCTCGTCCCCGATTGGCAGAAAGCGCTGACGCCGGCAGTCCGCGCACTTGATCCTCGGCTTTTCGCAGACCTCACGGATCCATTCGTTGGCGCAAGCAGGTTGGTAGCCCGACTTGCCGGTTTTTCGGCTTTCGAAGCGCCGCGGATAGACATCCTCGCGGCCGCGAAAGAGGGCGCGGAACAGGGCGATTTTCGCTTCCGGCGCCGAGCGGCGGGTGACGTCATCGAGGACGGGCGCCGCGGCACACGCGGGCTGTTTGCTCGACACGGCGGAACAATAGGGGTCGTGCGGGGGCAGTTGATGCGAGTCCGTCATGTCGACCCCGTCATGCTGCCGGATCAGCCGGCGCCGCCGGCGTCCGCATCCGCCCAGCTGCGATACATCTTCAGCAGGGCCACGATGTCCTGGCCGCGAAACCCCTCCGCCAGCGCGAGCGCGAAGAGCTCGCGGGTGGCGGACGCGACCGGGGTCGGCAGCCGCAGCGAGCGGCCGAGCTCGATGCCGAGCGCCAGATCCTTCTCGCCGAGCTCCATCTTGAAGCCGGGCGCGAAGTCTCCCTTGAGGGCGTTGGGAAAGCGTTTGAGGAAGTGGTGCGACCGTCCGCCGCTGACCGACAGGACATCGAACAGCGTCTGCGCATCGACGCCGGCCGCGACTCCAAGCGCGAAGGCCTCGGAGGCGACCAGGACGTTCGCCATCGACATCATGTTGTTCACGATCTTGACGACCTTGGCGGTGCCGACGGCGCCGGTGTGCTTCGATGTCTGGCCGAGCAGGCGGAGGATCGGAGCGGCGCGCTCGATCACCTCGGGCTCGCCGCCGGCGATCAGCACCAGCTGTCCGGCGCGCGCCTCCTTCGGGCTGCCGCTGACCGGACAGTCGATGACCTGCAGCCCGCGCGCCGTCGCCGCCGCGCCGACGTCGCGCATCGTGGCGGGGTCGATGGTGCTGAGCTCGATGCACAGGGTCCCGGGGGCGGCGTGGGTGACGATGCCGTCGTCGAGCCAGGCGGCGCGAACCGCGCGGGAATCGGGCAGGCTGGAGATGACGAGGTCGCGGCCCGCCACCGCCTCGGCGATGCTGGGCACCAAGGTGAAGCCCTGCTCGACGAGCCGACCGCAGGTGCCGGGGTCGAGGTCGAACCCGACGACGTCGTGGCCGGCCTCGCGAAGCCGGCCGGCCATGCCGGAGCCCATCTGGCCCATGCCGATGACGGCGACCCGGTGGGTCATCTGGTCTCCCGCATGTTCGTTGGTCCGGACGGCCGTCTGCCGCCGCGAGGACGTGGTCGTGTATAGCACGTGGCCTCGATCCGGAGACGCCCGACAGCCCGAGAAGCCGACCCGGTGACGGGACCAGCAAGTGTGACGCATGTCCCGGCGAAAGCCTGCCCTCGGGCTTGACCCGAGGGTGGACCCGGTTCGCGGTTCGCCGATCAAGGACATGCTCCAACAAGGGAATCTTCGCTTCCCGGGTCGAGACCCCGCAACAAGTGGTTCAATTTGACCGGGAAGCGCTGTAGACTGCCGCCATGGACGACGCGCACGGTCACGACCACGACCACGGATCCGAGCTCACCGACACGCAGTTGCGGGTGCGGGCGCTGGAAACCGTGCTGACCGAGAAGGGCTACATCGATCCGGCGGCGCTCGATCTGCTGATCGACACCTACGAGACCAAGATCGGGCCGCGCAACGGCGCGCGCGTCGTCGCCAAGGCGTGGACCGACCCGGGCTACCGGCGCTGGCTCATGGAGGACGGCAGCGCCGCCGTGGAGTCGCTCGGGTTCGCCGGCCGCCAGGGCAAGCATCTGATCGCGGTCGAGAACACGCCGCAGACCCATAACCTGGTCGTGTGCACGCTGTGCTCCTGCTATCCGTGGCCGGTGCTCGGGCTGCCGCCGGTCTGGTACAAGGCGGCGCCCTTCCGCTCGCGCGCGGTGATCGATCCGCGCGGGGTGCTGCGCGACTTCGGGGTCGAGCTGCCGGCCGAGACCGCGATCCGGGTGTGGGATTCGACCGCCGAGCTGCGCTACATGGTGGTGCCGATGCGCCCGGCCGGCACCGAGCACCTCGACGAAACGCAGCTCGCCGCGCTGGTGACCCGGGATTCCATGATCGGGACCGGGCTCGCACGGGCGCCGCAGGGCACGCCATGAACGGCGCGCACGACATGGGCGGCATGCACGGCTTCGGGCCGGTCGAGCCCGAGGCGGACGAGCCGGTGTTCCATGCCGACTGGGAGCGGCGCGCCTTCGCGCTGACGGTGGCGATGGGCGCCACCGGCGAGTGGAACATCGACATGGGGCGGTTTGCCCGCGAGAACCGGCCGGCGGCCGACTATCTGACCAAGACCTATTACGAGCTGTGGGCCGCCGGCACCGAGCAGCTGCTGGGCGAGCGCGGCCTGGTGAGCGCCGACGAGATCGCGGCGGGCCGGGCGCTCCATCCGGCGCGGCCGGTCAAACGCGTGCTCGCTGCCGCCGATGTCGCCCGGGTGCTGGCGCACGGCGCGCCGACCGACCGGCCGGCCACCGCGCCGGCGCGCTTCCGGGCCGGCGACGCGGTGCGGGCGCGCAACATCAATCCGCCAACCCACACCCGGCTGCCGCGCTACGTGCGCGGCCATGCCGGCGTGATCGACGCGGTGCGCGGCTGCCAGGTGTTTCCCGACAGCAACGCGCTCGGCCGCGAGGATCCGCAGTGGCTCTACACGGTGCGGTTCGCCGGGCGCGAGCTGTGGGGCGCCGACGGCGACCCCACCAGCACCGTCTCGGTGGATCTGTGGGAGCCCTACCTCGAGCCATCGCGGTGACATGACCGGCGTCGACGCCAGGCTCGCCGACCAGGTGCCCGGCCTGCCGCGCGACCGCGACGGGCCGGTGTTCCGCGAGCCCTGGGAGGCGCAGGCGTTCGCCATGGCGGTGTCGCTGCACGAGCGCGGCGTGTTCACCTGGGAGGAGTGGACCGCGACGCTCGCCGAGCAGATCCGGCGGGCGCAGGCCGCCGGCGACCGCGACACCGGCGAGACCTACTATCTGCATTGGCTTTGTGCGCTGGAGCGGCTGGTCGCCGCCAAGGGCATCGCCGGCCCGGAGATGCTGGCGCGCTACCGCGACGCCTGGGACCACGCCGCCGATCGCACGCCCCACGGCAAGCCGATCGAGCTGCGGCCGGAGGATTTCGTCAGCAGAACATGATCCGCTCGGTGATCATGTAGCCGGCGAGCAGCACCACTCCAAACAGCAGAATGAGCAGGGCGGCCGCCGTCTCGAGGCCGCGCAACGCCACGAGGCCGCCACCGGCGCGCGACGCGGCGAACCTGGCGGCGAACCCGCGCGCGACGACCGCCATCGTGGCGATGACCGCCACGGTGATCGCCGTGCCGAGCCCCATCACGAATGTCGCCAGGGCGCCGACCCAGAACAGGCCGTTGGACAAGGCGAACACCAGCACCACGATCGCTCCCGAGCACGGCCGTACGCCGACCGCCGCGATTGCCGAAAGGCCCCGGCGCCATCCGCCGGGACCGGCAAGATCCTCCGGCTCCGGCCCGTGCGCGTGCCCCCACGCCGACGCGTGGTCGTGGTGATCATGGTGATGATCCGGGCCATGATCATGGTCGTGGTCATGGTCGTGGTCGTGATGATGGTCGTGATCGTGATCATGGGTCGCCGGCGTCACCGCGGCGCCGACCTGGGTGAGAGGCCGGCGCCGCGCGTGCAGCGCCCTGAGCAGGCCAGAGCCCTTGACCCACGTGAGCCGCGCGCCCACCGCCGCGATCAGCGCATAGCTGGCGATTTCGATGACATAGTCGGCAGCGCAGATTTTCTGCGAGGTGAGATTGAGCAGGGCAGCGGCAACCCCGACGAGAACCACGGCCACCAGGGCCTGCAGCAGCGCCGAGGCGCACGACAGACCGACGCCCCGCCGCCAGGTCTCCTGATTGGCGACCAGGTAGGACGAGATCACCGCCTTGCCGTGGCCCGGGCCGGCCGCGTGGAAGACCCCGTACGCGAAGGACAGGCCGACCAGTCCGTACACCGCGGTTCCGTCGGTCTTGGCTGACTTGATCAGGGCCGACATGCGGAAGTAGAGCTCCGCCTGCTTGGCGACGACCCAGCCGATGAGGCCGCCGGGCGCCGGCGCCCGGGCCGGCGCCGGACCGGCGCCGAACGGACTCTGCGCAAGCGCCGCGTCGAGCGCTCCGCAGGCGACCAGGACAGCCGCAACCGCGAGCAGGCCGATCCCGACCAGCCGGCCGGCCTTCGCGCCTTGCATCATTGGCATTTCACCGCGATTCGATTGGCGAACTGGGCGCCGTAGTCGCTGTTGGCGCCGAGCGAGTTGAAGAAGGATTCCCCGAGCTGCTGCCCCGGGGCCACCGCGTCGGCCGGACGCGCGACGTCGAGCTTGCACTGCGCCGGCGCGCCGGAAAGCGTCACCGGGTCCTTCTCGGCGAAGCTGAAGTCGACGAACCAGGTGGGGTCGTAGATCTCGACCGCGAGCGTCTGCGCCTTCACCGGCGTCTTGAGCGGCAGGAAGAAGTGCAGCGTCAGCGCGCCGTCGGCGAGCTCGAGCCAGTAGTCCACCGGGTCCTTGAACTCGACCTTCTTGGAGTTCACCTTGGCCTTGGTGAAATAGTCGTACTCCTTGAGCGACGTGACGTTGACCTCGGCGAGCGGTTTGAGATCCTCGCGGGTGAACACGCCCTTCTGCTTGGTCTCCAGGCCCTGCGTCGCGAAGGTGGAGAACATCTCGTCGAACGTCCAGGCGTGGCGCACCCCGGTGACCGTGCCGTCGGGCGCGTAGACGAGCTCGGCCTTCACCGTCACCCAGACGTGAGGATGCGCCGCAGCGCCCGCGACCGACAGCGCCAGGATGGCCAAGGCGAAAACCAGCGGACGAGCGAACCTGTCGATCATGACCTGTCTCGCGATTGCGCGGAGAACGATGCGGCGCGCGGCACCGGGGCCTGAAACAATTGCAGGACGCACTCCGGGCGGCCGGGACCATACCATGCGGTGCGGCGGAAAGAAGACCCGGGCGAGGTGCTGCGAGGCCGCATCCGTAGCCCGGATGAAATCCGGGGACAGCCGTGCCGCATTGCGCGGCCGCTCCCGCATTGCGCTGCGCTCCATGCGGGCTACCAGTGCCCACCGTCAGCACCCAGGTGGGCACGCTTCGCCATAGCCCGCGAAGACGGGCGTTCGCCCTTTAGGCCCATCCTACGGCCGATCTACGCCCCCGCGGCGCCGCCGTCGGCGCGCGGGTCGTGCGCGCCCTCCAGCGTGCCGTCGGGGTGCAGGACCACGGCACCGGCGTGTCCCATGGTGTCCGAATAGGCCTCGTCCAGGACCTCGACATCGTGTCGTGCGGCGATCAGCCGCTCGACCAGGCCGCCGTCGAACCGCGCCTCCAGCCGCAGGTTGGTCGGCGCCGACCCCCAGGTGCGGCCGAGCACCCAG
>JBEKZK010000810.1:0-5524 GCA_049509935.1 Xanthobacteraceae bacterium
GGTGGATCTTCCGCCCGCCGGTCGCCTTGATCACCTCCTGACCGTACTTGCGGATGAAGATCGCCCACTTTCCGATCTCGGGGAAGTGGCTCATCACCTGGATGATGTTGCGCTGCTCCGGCGGCGCGTCGAAGCCGAACAGGAGATCCGGCGACGCCAGATGAAAGATGTGGAGGGCGTTCGACTGCAGAAGCTGGCCGTAGTGCATCAGTCGCCGCAGCTTGTCGGCGGTGGGCGTCACCTGGTCGACCCCGATCACCGCATCCATCGCCTTGGCTGCCGCCAGATGATGGCTGACCGGGCAGATGCCGCACAGCCGCTGGATGATGACAGGCACCTCCCAGAACATGCGGCCGCGGATGAAACGCTCGAACCCACGGAACTCGACGATATGGAAACGCGCATCATCGACCTCGCCGGCCGCGTCGAGACGGATCGTGACCTTGCCGTGGCCTTCGACGCGGGTGACCGGATCGATCACGATCTTGCGTGGTCCGGGTCCTGGCTGAACGCTGTTCATGATGCTCCTCGGCGACTGCGGCGATCGGCCGGCCGTTCCATCATTCGTACTTGAGCAGCGGATAGGGTAGCTTGGGCTCCCCACCGGTGAGCAACGCTTTCAGCGTCTCCCAGATCGCCTCGGCCGACGGCGGACAGCCGGGCAGGAAATAGTCGATCTTGACGATCTCGTGCGACGGGTAGACCCGGTCGAGCAGCAGCGGCAGATCCTCGTCGTTCGGAATCATGCCGCCGTCCTCGATGGTGGGGCCATTCAGATAGGCTTCCTCCAGGCATTCGCGTAGGCCGACGAGATTGCGCATCGCCGGGATGCCGCCGGTGATGGCGCAGGCGCCCACCGACACCAGGATGCGGCAATGCTCGCGGAACTGCCTGAGCACCCGGACATTATGCTCGCTGGCGCAGCCCCCTTCCACCAGCCCGACTTCCACCGGGCGGTCGAATTCCTTCTTGTCGTCGAGGGGCGACTTGTCGAGATCGACGAGATCGACCAGCTCGATGATCCGCTCGTCGATGTCGAGAAGCGACATGTGGCATCCGAAGCACCCGGCGAGCGAGCAGGTGGCCAGTCTGGGCTTCGCCATGGCGGTCTCCTGCACGACGACGTGTTGGGGTTCGCTCATGTCTTGCGGCGCACACGTCTGGCCTCGATGTCGCTGCCGATCGGCGCCCGATCGAACCGCCGGCTGCCATAGGGCGTGCGGTAGCCGGTACGCTTGATGACGATGCAGCCGACCGGACAGACATGAACCGCCTTGTCGGCCGCCGCGATCGCGGTGTCGTCGAGGGTCTTGGCGTCGACGTTCAGCCGCATGTGAATGCCGCGGCCCTCGAATCCGAAAACCGACTTCCCGTCCACCATCCGCGAGGCGCGGATGCAGCGCGAGCACAGGATGCAGCGGTCGCGATCGATGAGGACGTCGGGGTGGGTCGCGTCGAGCTCGCGTGCGGGCCACAGGTAGGGGAGCGTCGGCGCCGTCATGCCGAGGCGATAGCCCAGCGCCTGCAACTCGCAGTCGCCACTCCGTTCGCACGACGGGCAGAAATGGTTGCCCTCTACGAACAGCATCTCGATCAGGGTGCGGCGGTCATCGTTGAGCTCCGGCGTGTTGCTCTCCACCACCATCCCATGGGCCGCCGGCATGGTGCAGGCGCTGCTGCGGCGGCCATCGATCTTGCACGTGCACACGCGGCAATGCCCGGCCGGCTCCAAGTCCGGGTGGTAGCAGAGTCGCGGGATATAGACGCCCGCGGCGTCGCACGCCTGGATGATGGTCTGGCCTGCCGTGGCCTCGATCTCGATCCCATCGACCGCAAAGGTGAAGGTGCCCTCGCTCATGCGCCCTCCTCGGCGGACGGCTCGCGTCCGAGAATCTGCTCCGCCTCGGCCACAGCCTGGCGGAGCGTCACCCGCGGGAGGAACGGTTCCGGCCGCAGCCGTGCCTCGTAGGCTTGCGGGAAGCTCCTCATGGTGGTCAGGATCGGGTTCGCGGCGGTCTGGCCGAGACCGCACCGGCTCATCCGCATTACCGTGTTGGCCAGGGCCTCGAGGGCGGTGACGTCCGCCAGCGTGCCGCGGTCCCCGACGATCTTATCCAGATTCGTCTTGAGCAGGGTGGTGCCGACCCGGCATGGCGTGCACCAGCCGCAGGATTCCTCGACGAAGAACTCCGTGAACTGCCGCGCCACGTCGAGGACGTCGCGGCCGGGCCCGAAGACGATGATCGAGCCGCCGGTCGAGAGATCCTCGAAGGCGATGCGGCGGCCGAAATCCTTGGGTGCCACGCATTGCCCGGACGGGCCGCCGACCTGCACGAATTCCGCCTCGGGCGCGCCCACGAGATCGAGCAGATCGTTCACCGTGATGCCGAAGGGAATCTCGTAAACGCCGGGATGCGGGCAATCGCCTGAAACGCTCAGCAGCTTGGTGCCGGTCGATTCGCGGGTGCCGTGACCGGCGAACCATTGGGCGCCCATCTCCATGATGCGGGCCACGCAGGCGAAGGTCTCGACATTGTCGACCGCGGTCGGCTGCTGGAGATATCCGCGCTCGGTCGGGAAAGGAGGCCGGTCGCGAGGCACGCCGCGCTTGCCCTCCAGCGATTCGATCAGGGCCGACTCCTCACCGCACACATAGGCTCCGGCGCCGAGCTGGATCCGGATATCGAAATTTCGGTGAGCAGGACGCGGTCCTTGAAGGTGCCGGGCTCGCCCTCGTCGGCATTGCACACCACATGATGCGCCGGGCTGATCGACTGCTGGCACAGCTTCCATTTCAGGCCCGTCGGGAAGCCGGCGCCGCCGCGGCCGCGGAGCCTGGCCTTGGTCATCTCCTGGGTGACGCCGTCGCGGGGCAGCGTGAGGGCGGCTCGCACGCCGTCCCCCCGCCCCCCTTGCCGGAAGATGATCGGGCCGGACTGGGCGAGGCTCGAGCGCACCAGGGCGCGCGACAGACCGTGGCCATCGGCGCCGGCAAACAGGGGAAGAGCGCGCCTGATGCGGTTGCGACGCAGGGCCGCGATGATGGCGGCGGCCTCCGCCGGCGTCAGCGCCGTGACCACCGTTCCGTCGATCAGGGCCGATGGCTCCTGGTCCGCCATTCCGATGTCGCTGGTCCACTCGACAGTGAACTCGCCGTCCGGCGAGGTGCCGCCGACCGCTGCCCCGGCCGCCGCCGCGAAAGCCTGCGCGACATCGGCCGCGCCCTTCATCAGCGACATGGGGGTTTTTGACACGCGAATGCGGATGCGGCCCTTCGGCTCACGGTCGAGAAACGCATAGAAAGACACCATGTCCTCGACCTCCACAGCGTGGATGCCGAGGGCCGTCGCGACCGCACGGACCGCCGCGTCGGAGATGTGGCCCATGCGGTGCTGAACGGCCTGCACGATGTCCAGGAGCCGACTCCGGTCCGCCCCGAATTCCTCGACCACGGCATCGACCACCGCGGCCGCCGCCGGTGCGGGAGGAGGAGCGCTGGTGGTCTGCTGTCCTTCGGAATCCGGGGCCATCATCGACGACTCGCGAACGCGACGCCCGAGCGCCGCCGCACGGACCGTCCGACCCCTGTCAACCGATCGATCGTGACGGCCGCCGCCACCATCCTCGCCGTCCTCTCGTCAGTCCGCAGCTTAACGGCAAAAGCGCGATCGATGGAAGCGCGCTGTGCGCGGTGGTGCGCCGTATCGCACGCCCTCGACGAACCGCTACGACGAGTGCCTCAAGGCGCTCGTCGTCGGGCGCGTCGACTTTGTCGTGATCAGGCAGGCCGGATGCACGACCGGCGGTCCCTGACGCGGGTCGTTCGAGTCCCATCCGACCGACCGATCGTGGCGGCATGACCCAGCGGGATTGATCCGCATCAATGCGGGTCCGCCCGCGCCGTGAACAGCATCCTCGACAATGAACCTCACGGAACGTCCGGGCGTCGATGACGTCGGGGAACAGTCCGAATACCAGGGAGTGAGCCATGCTCGACAAGCCGCGGAAGCAACCATTCGACGTCAGCCGTCTGCGCACGCGTTATGACAACTTCATCGGCGGCGCCTGGAAGGCGCCGGTAAAGGGAAGATACTTTACCGACAAGAGCCCGATCGATGGCAGCACGCTGTGCGAGGTGGCGCGCTCGGATGCCGACGATGTCGAGCGGGCGCTCGACGCGGCTCACGCCGCCCGGGTCGGCTGGGGACGGACCGCGCCGGCGGAGCGCGCGCGAATTCTCAACAAGATCGCCGACCGGATCGATGAGAACCTCGAGCTTCTCGCTCATGTCGAGACCCGCGACAACGGCAAGCCCATCCGCGAGACGCTCAACGCCGACGTCCCGCTCGCCGCCGACCATTTCCGCTACTTCGCCGGCTGCATTCGCGCCGAGGAGGGCACGCTCAGCGAGATCGACCATGATACCGTCGCCTATCACTTCCGCGAGCCGATGGGCGTCGTTGGTCAGATCATCCCGTGGAACTTTCCGCTCCTGATGGCGACGTGGAAGATGGCGCCCGCCCTGGTCGCGGGAAACTGCGTCGTGATCAAGCCGGCGTCGGACACGCCGATGAGTCTCGCCGTCTTGATGGACCTGATCGGCGACCTGCTGCCGCCCGGCGTCCTCAATGTGGTGTTCGGCCACGGCTCCGAGGTCGGGGCTCCGTTGGCGCGAAGTCCGCGCATCGCCAAGATCGCCTTCACCGGCGAGACGACCACGGGTCGCCAGATCATGCAATACGCGGCCGAGACCATCATCCCGCAGACCATGGAGCTGGGCGGGAAATCGCCCAACATCTTCTTCGCCGACGTCATGGAAAAGGACGACGCCTTCCTCGACAAGGCGCTCGAGGGTTTTGCGCTCTTCGCCTTCAACAAGGGTGAGGTCTGCACCTGTCCGTCGCGGGCGCTGGTGCAGGAATCGATCTTCGACGAATTCCTCGAAAAGGCGGTCGCACGCGTCGCCAGAATCAAGGTCGGCGATCCGCTCGATCCGGCGACGCAGATGGGCGCCCAGTGCTCCCAGGGACAGCTCGAGAAGATCCTGGGCTATATCGATATCGGCAAGCAGGAAGGCGCCAAGTGCATGACCGGCGGTGAGCGGGCGCAACTGGGCGGCAAGCTCAAGAACGGCTTCTTCGTCAAGCCCACCGTGTTCGTCGGCCACAACAAGATGCGCATCTTCCAGGAGGAGATCTTCGGCCCCGTCCTGTCGGTGACGAAGTTCAAGACCCTCGAGGAGGCGATCGAGATCGGCAACGACACGATCTATGGTCTGGGTGCCGGGGTGTGGTCGCGCAATGTGAACAACACCTATCGGGTCGGACGGGAAATCCAGGCCGGCCGCGTGTGGACCAACTGCTATCACGCCTATCCGGCGCACGCTGCGTTCGGCGGATACAAGCAGTCCGGATTCGGGCGCGAAACCCACAAGCTGATCCTGGATCACTACCAGCAGACCAAGAACCTGCTGGTCAGCTACAGCCCGAACGCGCTCGGGCTGTTCTGATCCCGGGAGCCCCGG
>JBEKZK010000811.1:0-2963 GCA_049509935.1 Xanthobacteraceae bacterium
AGCGGGCCGCGGCCGGGCATCCGCATGTCCCAGTTGGCGAGGTCGCCGTTCGCCGCCACCTCGAAGGCCCCGAGTATGGTCACGTCGATGTGGCCGCCGCGGATCATCGCGAACGAGCTCGACGACTCCACGATCGAGGCGCCCGGCTTGAGCGTGATGCGCCGGCTCGAGGCATCGACCAGGTCGGGGTCGGCGCGGTCGGGCGCCGCCATCGGGCCGGCGCCGACGATGCCGTTCTCCGAATGGATGAAGAGCTCGACGTCGGGCCGAATGTAGTCGGACACCGCGACCGGCATGCCCATGCCGAGATTGACCACCATGCCGTCGGTGAGATCCTGGGCGGCGCGCCAGGCCATCTGGCGGCGGTTGAGCGGCTGCATTTTCAGCTCCCGACCGCCACGACGCGGTCCACATAGATGCCGGGCAGCTGCACCCGGTCGTGGGCGATCGGTGCCTCGTCGACCACGCGCACCTCGGCGACCGCGAGCTTCGCCGCCGTCGCCATGACCGGGCCGAAGTTTGCCTGGGCATAGCGGAACGTCAGATTGCCCCAGCGGTCGGCGGCGTCGGCGCGCAGCAGCGCGAGATCGCCGGTGATTGCCTGCTCGAGCACGCAATCGCGGTCGCCGAAGCGCCGCACCTCCTTGCCCTGGGCGAGCTCGGTGCCGAAGCCGACCGGCGCATAGAACGCCGCGATGCCGGCGCCGCCGGCGCGGATGCGCTCGGTCATGGTGCCCTGAGGGAGGAGCTCGAGCTCGATCCGGCTCTCGCCCCAGAGCGTCTCGAAGGCGGACAGCTCCCGGGTGTGGCCGCGCGCGGCGCTGCAGATCACCTTGCGCACCAAGCCGGCCTCGATCAACTCGTGGGTGAGCGAATAGCGGTGGGTCGCCGAATTGACCACCAGGATCAGGTCGCGCGGCGCCCGCTCGCACAACGCGTGGATCAGGACATTGGGAAATCCCGAGCCGCCGAAGCCGGAGATCAGAACGGTCGCTCCGTCCGTCACACCCTCGAGCGCCTGCGCGGTGGAGCTGACCCGCTTGTCGATCGGCATGCCGTCCGCCCCGTTTGCTGTCGATGACCCAGCATTTCCTGTCGCCTGGAAACACTCGGGGCGTCATGGCCGGGCCTGTCCCGGCAGTCAACGCCCCCGAACTATTTTTGGCCCGGGCCGTCGTGCTGGCGGCCCGGGGGCACGTCTGCAGGCAGCAAACAAGACGTGGATGCCAGCGCAACTCGGATTAGCCGAGTTGCGATAATCTCAAGGATTGCATGTCGGACAAGTCCGACTTGCCTCCACAAGGCCGGGCATGACGGCGAAGAGGGCGTGCGTCAATTCGAACGGGAAACGCTCCAGCACTTCGGGCCAATATCGGCATCGCGCCGGCGCTCGGCGGGACGCTATTCGGCCGGCGCCGGCGCCACTGGCGTCGCACCAGCATCCCGCCGACAGCCGGGTTGCAGCGGCGGCAAGCCGGGCGGCATGCGGCGCGCCCGGGTTGCCTGCTCGAACGCGTAGGCGAGCCGCAGCAGGGTCGGCTCGCTCCAGGCGCGGCCGGTGAAGGTCGCGCCATACGGATAGTCCGGCGTCGCCCGGTCGCCGGCGCCGGAGATCATGCCGGCCGGCACCTGGACGCTGGGATAGCCGGCCTTCGCCGCGATGGCGGCACCGCTGTTGCCGGGAAACAGGATGGCATCGAGCCGGTGCCGGTCCATGTAGGCGTCGAGGCCGAGGGTGCGGGTCGCGCGCAGGTCCATGCGCCGCGCCGACCGGTACTCCATCTCGGCGAGATCGCCGCGCGTCGCCTGCGCGGCGAGCAGGACGTCCTGGCCGAAGCGCAGCGCCCGATCGGCATGCGCCTGGTTGAACGCGATGATGTCGGCGAGCGTGCGGATCGCGGTGCCCTTGGCCCAGTCGCGCAGATAGGCGTTGAGATCGTGCTTGAGCTCGTAGACGAACACGATGGGAAGCCGCGCCGGCTGGTGCCGGGTCGGGCTTTCGGGATTGCGGTTGAGGATGGCGATCTCGGTGCCGGGTCCGCCGATCCAGCCTTCGGTCGCGATGTTCGCCCGCACCACGGTGGCGCCGGCCGCCTCGATCGCCGCGATGGCGTCGCCCATCACCGCGGCGGCGCGCGGCCGCAAGGGGCCGTAGTAGACGTCGTTGCCGGGATCGGACGGGTCGCCGGGAACGCCGATGCGCGCGCCGCGCAGGCCGTCGGTATCGAGGAACGCCGTGTAGTCGGCGGGGCGCTTCTGGCGCCGCGTCGCCGGATCGCGCTCGTCCGGCACGGCGAGCACGTTGAGCAGGATCGCGGCGTCGCGCACCGTGCGGGTGAGCGGCCCGGCCGTGTCCTGGCTGGCGGCGATCGGAACAATGCCGGCGCGGCTGATCAGCCCGACCGTGGGCTTCACCGTGACGACGCCGTTGAGCATCGCCGGCGACAGGAGCGAGCCCGACGTCTCGGTGCCGATCGCCGCCGCCGCAAGGCCTGCCGCCACCGCGACCGCGGAGCCCGCGCTCGATCCGCCGGGCGACACGATCGGCACGCCCTTGGCGTCGAGCTCCGGCGCATAGGGGTTGCGCACCTGCCCGCCGAGCGAGCTGTAGCCCGCCGGCATGCCGACCGCCATGATGTTGGCGAGCTCGGTGAGGTTGGCCTTGCCGAGGATGACGGCGCCGGCCCGGCGCAGCAGCCTGACGACGGTGGCGTCGCGCCTGGCGCCGGCGTCGGCGAGCGCCAGCGCGCCGGCCGTGGTGTGCTGCGCATCGCCGGTCGCGAGGTTGTCCTTCACCAGGATCGGGATGCCCTCGAGCGGCCGCCGCGTCCTTGCCTTGCGGGCATCGAGCCGGGTTGCGATGGCGAGCGAGTCCGGGTTGATCTCGCGCACCGCGCCGAGCTGCGGACCGGCGCGGTCATAGGCTTCGATCCGAGCCGTGTAGATCCGCACCAGGTCGGCCG
>JBEKZK010000812.1:0-2963 GCA_049509935.1 Xanthobacteraceae bacterium
GAGGGTGGCCGGATGAGCATCGCAGCAGCTGACCCGAGCAGATCGGGTGTCGGCACGGCGCTGGAAGTCCTGACGCTGAGCCTCGATGGCCACGTCTTCGCGCTGGAGGCCACCCATGTCCGGGAGATCCTCGACCTGGTGCCGGTCACCGAGGTGCCCACCGGCGGTCCATTCGTCGTCGGCCTGATCAATGTCCGCGGCAAGGTCGTACCCCTCGCCGATCTCCGCCGGAAATTCGGCATGGCGAGCGTCGAGCCGACCATCGATACCCGCATCGTCGTCATCGAGATCGATCTCGATGGCGACCAGACGACGATCGGCCTGCTGGCCGACAAGGTCCACGAGGTGACCGAGATCGCCGCTGCGGCGATCGAGGAGACGCCGAGGGTCGGCATGACCTGGCGGCAGGAGCTCATCCGCTGCATCGGCAAGCGCGGTGACGAGTTCATCGTCGTGATCGACATCGGCGGGCTGTTCTCGTCGGCAGGGCGAGCGAAGCCGGAGTTCGGCGCCGATCGCGCGGCCGCGTAGTGCGCCACCTGGTTGCCGAATGGACGGGTGAAGCAGAGCTGCACTGCGACCATCGCCGCCGACGCGGTGGTCGCGGCTTTGATCCAACAAGAGAATGAGAAGATCTGCAATGCGCATCACGCTCAAGCTGAAACTGGGGCTGGTCTTTGCGGTCCTCATCGGTCTTGCGGCCACCATGGCGTGGCTCGGCATCAACAACCTGGGATCGCTCAACGCGTCCCTGGAGAACCTGGTGCATGGCCCGATGCAGCGAGTGCAGGTATCCGGAGAGCTCGGCACCAGATTGATGCGCATCGTGCGGGTGGAAAAGAACATGATCATGGCCGACACGCCGGAGCTGATCGTCCAATTCGACGCGGAGATCGGCAAGGAGCGCGCCGGGTTTGTTGCCTTGTTCGAGAAACTGCAGGGGATCGCCAGCGCCGAGGGCAAGCAGAGGCTGGCCGCACTCGCGGGGCCCCTGCAGCAATGGACGGCGGTGCAGGACAAGATGCGCGATCTCTCGCGACACAATAGCCAGGAGCAGGCGAAAAGCCTGTCACTGAATGAGGGCCGCCAACTGGTCGCCGAGATCAACAAGGCGCTGGAAGAGCGTATCGAAGCCAATCAAAAGTTCATGGAGCAGACCGAGGCGGACGTCAACCGGCAATATGAAGGGGCCCGCCTGCTGCTGCTTGTGGCCGCTGCCGCGATGCTGCTGATCGCCGCTGCCGCCGGCATCTGGATGTCGCTCAGCATCAGCCGCGGCCTCGCCCGCGCCAGAGCGCTCGCCGACGCGGTCGCCATCGGCGATCTCGCGCAGGAGATCGTGGTGCGCAGCAACGACGAGATCAAGGACGTGGTCGATGCACTCAACCGCATGACCGCCAATCTGCGGGTCAACGCCCGTGTGGCCGATACCATTGCCAACGGCGATCTGACGGTCGCGGTCGAGCCACTGTCCGACAAGGACATGCTCGGCTTGGCGCTCGAGCGAATGGTGGAGCAGCTGCGCACCGTGGTCGGCGACGCGCTGGGAGCTGCCGAGAACGTCTCCTCGGGCAGCCAGGAGCTCTCGGCCGGCGCCGAGCAGATGTCGGAAGGGGCCACCGAGCAGGCGGCGGCAGCCGAGGAGGCCTCCTCGTCGATGCAGCAGATGGCCGCCAACATCAAGCAGACGGCCGACAACGCCGGCCAGACCGAAAAGATCGCCAAGCAATCGTCGATCGACGCCCAGGCGAGCGGGGAGGCGGTCGGCCGCGCCGTCCAGGCGATGCAGACGATCGCCGAAAAGATCACCTTCGTCCAGGAGATCGCCCGGCAGACCGACCTGCTGGCGCTTAACGCCGCGGTCGAGGCGGCGCGCGCCGGCGAGCACGGCAGGGGCTTTGCGGTCGTGGCGTCGGAGGTGAGGAAGCTCGCCGAGCGCAGCCAGGCGGCGGCGGCCGAGATCGGCACGCTGTCGGGCCAGACCGTCACGGTGGCGCGGGAGGCCGGCGACATGCTGGCGAAGCTCGTCCCCGACATCAAGAAGACCTCCGAGCTGGTCGAGGAGATCAGCGCCGCCTGCCGCGAGCAGGACATCGGCGCCGATCAGGTCAACCAGGCGATCCAGCAGCTCGACAAGGTGATCCAGCAGAATGCCGCCGCAGCCGAGGAGATATCGGCGACCTCCGAGGAGCTTGCGGCCCAGGCCGAGCAGCTGCAGTCGAGCATCGCGTTCTTCCGCATCGAGCAGCACGCCGGCATCGCCCCCGTGGTCGCCGCGCGGGCGGTGTCGCACGCCCCGGCGCGTCCGCCAAAGGCGGCCAGGCTTCCGGCCGTGGTCAGCCCCGGTCTGGTGCCCAGGGCATCGAAAGCGGCGGGAGCGGCGGCGGCGGGCAGGAACCGACAGCCGGCACCGCGCGCACAAGCCGGAGGCCACGACGGGAACGGCGTCACGCTCGATCTCGGCGCCGCCGATCTGCACGATGCTGAATTCGAGCGGTACTGAGCCATGGCACAGTCGATCTCCGGCGCCGCCGAGGCGCAATTCGTCACTCTCGGCATCGAGCGCGAAGTGTTCGGCGTGCCGGTCGAGTCGGTGCTGGAAATCCTCGACATGCAACCGGTGTTCCGCGTCCCCGAGGCGCCGGCCTACATGCTCGGCCTGATCGACCTGCGCGGCCGCAGCGTGCCGGTGCTCGACCTGCGCGCCAAGCTCGGGCTGCCGTCGGTGCCGGCGACCGAGACCACCCGCATCCTGGTGGTGGAGATCGCGGTGGCCGGCCGGCCCCTGGTGCTCGGGCTGGTCGCCGACCGGGTGATCGAGGTGATCGCGTTCGCGGCGAGCGAAATCGAGCCGCCTCCCGACATCGGCGTTCGCTGGCGCTCCCGGTACATCCGCGGCGTCGGTCACCGCGATGCCCGCTTCGTCATCATCTTCGACCTGCATTGCCTGTTCTCGGCCGAGG
>JBEKZK010000813.1:0-2959 GCA_049509935.1 Xanthobacteraceae bacterium
GAGCGCAGCAGCGAGCATGACGACCGCCAGAGTGGCGAGAACGCGCTCCGGCATGGCCCATCCTCCTTATGCCTTTGGCGTCGAGCTACCCGCTTGGTCGGCGCGTGTCCATGGGATTGCGGAGAATGCCCGCGGCAGACCGGCTTGCAACCCGATTATGCTATCCTGATGCCAGGGTTCCCATCGGATCTGCCCAATGATCGATTACTACCGGTTGATCTCGCGGGCGGTCGCGGAGCTCGGGTCCACCGCGGAGGCCGAGCGCTTCGGCCTCTACGAGCGCGCGCGCGCCGCCCTGGTGAGCCGGCTGCAGGAGCTCGATCCGCCGCTCGACGAGATCAGACGCACCAGGGAGCGCCTGGCGCTCGAGGAGACGTTCCGCCGGGTCGAGGCGCGGATCGAGGCGGCGGCCGAGCGCGGGCTGTCGTTCGTGGAACTCGAACATGAGACCGGCATCGTCGAGGCGCTGGGCGGCCTGGCCGACGCCTTGCGGCAGCAGGCGCACGGCGCGCGCATGCAACTGGCGGGCAACGGCGCCCTGCGCTTTTCGGTTGCGCCGTCCGCTGCGGACCGGGACATCGCGGCAGACCCGGCCATCGTCCACAATCATGCGGACCTGCGGTCGCGATGCGCCGCGCTCGACCATACCGTGCGCCAGGCACCGTGGCGGCCGCGCTGGGCGGGTCTGCTGCGGGCCGTGGACATTCTCGGAACCCTGCTGGCGCTGCCGCTGCCGCAGCTCCCCGGCCGCATCGGCACGATCTGGAGCCTGGTCGTGTCGCTGCGCGCCTACGTGGAGCAGAGCGAGGACGTCCGCCAGGACGGGCTCGAGCCCGACGATCCGCTCGAGCCTTGGGTGCTGCACGCGGTCAGGGATTTCATCTTCACGGCCGCGCCCTGGGTGCGCCGCTTTCCGAGCGGCCGCAACCTCGACAGCGATGTCGACACCTGGATCGACGACGACAGCGATTTCGAGCAGGCTGCGGCGCTGTTGCAGCGCGTCGAGCGGCAGGGGCTTTTCGGCGGGGACGACGCCATGATCGTCGCGATATCGCTCGACGCCGGCCGCGGCGGCTCGGTGCCCGCCATCCGGGCGCGGAGCTGGGCCCGGGCAACGATCTGCAACATCGGCATTGCGCTGGTTCAGGCCCTGGTGGCGTTCGCCAGGACCAGGATCGGGACCGCCGGCGCGACGGGTGCGGCCAGCGCCGAGGTCGCGCGGGTGATTGAAGGCATCGTGGTCGGCGGCCGCGACGAGCTTTCGGCGCTGCTGTCGCAGCTGGCGCCGGACATCGACATCGACGTCGTGTGCGCGGCCCTGCAGGATCTCGCGCCCCTGCCGCCTCCGTAAGGTGGGCGAAGGAGCGGCAGCTCCCCGCGACCCCCCGCGACCGGGGCCTTGCGACCCGTTTAGTCATCGTGGCGTAATCATCCGAGCCGGGGACATGCGCCGGCAGGAGAATCCGCGATGACGTCATGCAAGACCGGATGCAAGACCGGCGCCGACCACATCCGATCATTGCGCGATGGGCGCACCGTCTACATCGACGGCGAGCTCGTCGACGACGTGACCGAGCACCCGGCCTTCCGCAACGCGGTGCGCTCGGCAGCCGCGCTCTACGACTTCCAGGCGGACAACCTCGAGCTGATGACGTTTGCGCCCGCAGGCTCCGGTCGCCGCATCAACCGGGCCTGGCAGATGCCGTGCAGCTACGACGAGATGGTGGCTCGGCGCCAGGCGCTGCAGGCCTGGGCGCGGCTGTCCTGCGGCTTCATGGGACGCTCGCCCGACCACGTGGCGTCGGCGCTGGTCGGTCAGTGCATGGGCATCGAGATATTTCGTCGGCACGGCGCGGACCGCGCCAAGGCGCTGCTCGACTACTTCGACCATGCGAGCCGCAACGATGTGTTCCTCACCTACGTCATCATCAACCCGCAGGCCGAGCGCGCCAAGGACTGGGGCCAGCAGCAGCAGGAGCTGGTCGCCCGCATCGTCGACGAGGACGCCGGCGGCATCACCATCCGCGGCGCCAAGATGCTGGGCACCAGCGCGATCATGGCGAACGAGGTGCTGGTGGCCAACCTGCAGCCGCTCAAGCCCGGCGAGGAGGATCTGGCGTTCTCCTGCGCGCTGCCGATGAACGCCCAGGGCCTGCGCGTGCTGTCGCGAAAATCCTACGAGGCGGCGGCGGTCTCGGTGTTCGACAATCCGCTGTCGTCGCGCTTCGACGAGAACGATGCGCTGGTGTACTTCTCCGACGTCAAGGTGCCGTGGGACCGCGTCTTCGTCCATCGCGACACCGACATGTGCCGCGCCCAGTTCCACGACACCCAGGGGCACGCCTTCCAGAACTACCAGGCGCAGATCCGGCTGTCGGTGAAGATCAAATTCCTCGTCGGGCTGGCGCGGCGCATCACCGAGGCGATCGGCACCACCGAGATCCCTGCGGTGCGCGAGCGGCTCGGCCATCTGGCGGCGCAGTCCAGCATGGTCGACGCGATGCTCTCCGGCATGGAGGCGAGCGGATCGAGGATGGGGGACTGGTGGGTGCCCAACAAGCAGTTCATGTATGCGGCGCAGGTGCTGACCCAGGAGCTCTACCCGGCGGTGATCAACGCGCTGCGCGATCTCGCCGGCGGCGCCCTCATCATGCTGCCGTCCTCGTTCCGGGACTTCGCGCATCCCGAGCTGGACCGGATCATCCGCCTCACCCAGCGCTCCGCCGCCATGCAGCCCGACGAGAAGGTGAAAGTCCTCAAGGCCGCCTGGGACGCGATCGGCTCCGAGTTCGGCTCGCGCCATACCCAGTACGAGATGTTCTACGCCGGCGCCCGCTTCGTCACCACCGGCCACAGCTTCCGCACCTTCGACTGGGCCGCCGCGAGCGGCCTGGTGGAGACGCTCCTCGGCTCCTACCGGCTCTCCGACGAGACGAAGACGTGAAGGCTGGTTACGGTG
>JBEKZK010000814.1:0-2955 GCA_049509935.1 Xanthobacteraceae bacterium
ATCTCGGCCGCCGCGCCGGCCCCGTGCCGGGACCGCGGCGGGTCGTTCGCTCCGCCAACCTGGACCAGCTCTCGCCGCACGGCCGCCAGGCGTTCGGCGAGCTGGGGATCGAGGTCGTGATCGACCTGCGCGGCAGGGCCGAGGCCGCGGCGGCCCCGGTGCTGGAGGGGACCACGCGGGTCCACCTGCCGATCGAGCCGACCGTGGTCGCTGCGCTGCTCCGCCATCGCGACGCCGGCACGCTGAGCGTCGACGCGGCGGTCGTCGTCATGGAAGACGCCTATCGGCGGTTCATCGTTGATTATGCCGCGGTCTTTGCCGACGTGTTTCAGCACGTCCTCGATGCCGGGCGGCGTCCCGTCCTGTTCCATTGCGCGGCCGGAAAGGACCGCACCGGCGTCGCCGCCGCGTTGATTCTCACCGCACTCGGTGTCGCGCCATCGGTCATCATGGAGGACTACCTGCTGAGCAATCGGCTCTACCGATCCCCGAAGCTTGCGACCGCCGACATCCCGGAAGACGTCCGCGAGGCGATCGTGAAGGTGCGGCCGTCCTATCTGTCGGCAGCCTTCGACGCCATGACGCAGGGCTGGGGCGGGCCCGATGGCTACCTCGAAAAGGCGCTCGGCATCGGCGCGCGCGAGCGCGAGGCGCTCGGCGAAACCATGAGCTGAGGCCGTTCCACGCGCTGCGTCTGCGCGCACTGTCACAGGACCGGGCGGTTCACCGCAACGTGCCGACAGTGTGGTCCGACCACGCTGCATTCGAAATGATTCCGAATCGGACAAGCGTTCGGGGGGCTTGAGCAATGTTCAACGAAGTGCTATATCTGTCCAACAATGGAAAGCGCACCATGACCACGGGGAAGTCGGGGAGGCGGAAGCGGATCGCGACGGCCGAAATGCGCGAACGGCATCGCAGCCTGGTCATGCGCCACGCCGAGATCGAGGGACTCGTCGGAGGGGAGAAGAACGCCCGAATCGGGGGCCGGGTGTCACGCCGACTGCTGCAGGCTGCCAAGGACAGCTCGGGCGTCCATTCAGACACGGATCTGCTCGAATACGCGCTTGCCCGCTTGGCGCTGGAGGATGATTTCGGAGATCGCCTGTTCCGGCACGAGGCAAAGGTGTCCAAGGACATCGACCTTGAGTTTTGATCTTGCGAGCAGCTTGCGCGGCATCAAGCCGCAAAAGCTCTCCGCCCTCGAACGCCGTCAGGATTGGCAGTTGCCGTTCGCCGATCCGGACGGTCCGCTCTCAGGGCCGGCGCTGCTGCTCGACTCCTGCGTCTATATCGACGTCCTGCAAGGACATGCCCCTGGATATCTGCGCGATCTTTTGAACGCGCGTCTGTGCAATCACTCTGCCGTCTGCCTGGCGGAGCTGGTTCATTTGTTCGGGCAACTCGATCCAGGTCACAAAGGGACCAGGGCTGTGCTGTCGGCGGTCACGGCCGTCATCGAGAGCGAGATCCCACCGCACCGTGTGGCGGCACCGGATGTGGATCTGTGGTGCGATGCAGGGATCCTCGCCGGATTGCTTCTACGGATCCGAGACTACGGCCGAGAGCGCAGACAAGCCTGTTTGAACGATGCACTCATCTACGTTCAGGCGGCGAAGCTCGGCCACACCGTGCTGACGCGGAATGTCGCGGACTTCGATCTGCTCAATCAGATGGCACCGCGGGGCCGGATTCTCTTGTATCGCAGGGCGGATACGAGCAGCGCTTCCCGGTTTTAGTGAACCACTTGTCGCGGCGCCTCGACCAGGGAAGCGCCGTAGATTCCTCTGGTGGTGCATGTCCTTGATCGGCGAACCGGTTCCGCCTTCGGGTCGAGGCCGACGGCCGGCTTTCGCAGGGACATGGGGTAGCGCTGCGCATCGGGCCGCCGTCGCTTCCGCCGCGTCCGAGACCGCGCCGCCTCAATGACCCGGCGGGCAGGCGATCTCCGCGATGCGGCCCGGGCCGGGCGCAAATTCCATTTCAATTGGATTCTGGCAGAGGCGAACGCGGCGCCGGCGGACCGGGCGTCGCACCTTCTTCGGTCGCGGCGGGGCGGGCGATCGCGTCGGGGCTCGTCGCGCCGCAGGCTGTGTGGCGTCGCCGCGAAGCCGGCGGACATGTCCCGGCTGATGCACTATCATGCGGCCGACGTCGCGGCCGACCGCCGCCGGTATCAATGGGAGGCATGGATGACCGATCACGAGGTGGTGTCGCACGAACAGTGGCTCGTCGCCCGCCGCGAACTCCTCGAGGAGGAGAAGGAGCTGACGCGGCAGCGCGACGCGCTCAACCGGCGCCGGCGGCAGCTGCCTTGGGAGCGGGTCGACAAGGAGTACCGGTTCACGGGGCCGGGCGGGCAGCTCGGGCTGGCGGACCTGTTCGCCGGGCGCAGCCAACTGATCGTGTTCCATTTCATGCTCGGGCCGGATTGGCAGGAGGGCTGCAAGTCCTGCTCGTTCTGGGCCGACAACATCAACGGCGCCGACATCCACCTCAATCACCGCGACGTGACGTTCGCCGCGGTATCGCGCGCGCCGCTGCCGCAGATCGAGGCCTACCGGAAACGCATGGGATGGAGCTTCCCCTGGTATTCGTCGAACGGCACCGACTTCAACTTCGACTTTCAGGTCTCGTTCACGCCCGAGCAGATCGCGACCGGCGAGGCAATCTACAACTACACGGTCAGATCGAACACGATGTCGGAGCTTCCCGGTATCAGCGTCTTCATCAAAGACGGTGGACGCGTGTTCCACACCTATTCCTGCTATGCCCGCGGTCTCGACATGCTCAACGGCGCCTATCGCTACCTCGATCTGGCGCCCAAGGGCCGCGACGAGGCGGGCCTCTCGTATCCGATGGAATGGGTCAGGCGACACGACCAGTACGAGAGCTGACGATCTCGCCGATCGGCGGACACGACCTCACCGGGCGTCCACACAGGCCGGCAGCGAT
>JBEKZK010000815.1:0-4531 GCA_049509935.1 Xanthobacteraceae bacterium
CTCTTGCGAAGCCCATCGATGGGTTTCGTGGCGATGGGTTGAGCTCTTGCGAAACCCATCGATGGGTTTCGCGGCGAAATCGGACAAGTGCCCGATTTCGCCGCCGGAACGTGTCAACGACTTTGATACAGCCAAGTGCGGCATTTAGGCTTGATTCCATGACGGCTGCCGCCGGGCTCTGCGCCAAGCGAAGTGGTCGGCGCGGAGGTGTTTGCGCCCAGACGTAGGACCGCAGTGGGTGGTAAGCGGCTGTAGCGACGGGCAGGCTAGCGGGCCAGGCTTGCTCAGCGCCGCGTGTAGAGCGCCAGCTTGAGCGCTGGGTCGTCGTTGGCCTGGAAACTCGCATATTCATAGCGCACGACGCCAAGCGTCGGATGACGCAGGTGCTTGGTGCCGGATATCGGTGCACCGACTCCGTGCTCGGACCACCACGCATCGAACTCCAGACAACTCGCGCGGATCCGGTCCACGAGGGCGACGAAGGCCGTGTCGCCGGGCCAGAGGTCGTGCGCCGTACGGAACAGTGACACCATGCGCCGCGCCTCTTCCGCCCAGGTCTTGCCGAACACATGTCTGGCCGCCGGATCAGTGAACATCCAGTGCAGGATATTGCGGTCCTCCCGAGCGAGCTGGCCGAAATCCCCGAAGAGCGCCGCGGCGGCGTCGTTCCAGGCCAGGACGTCCCAGCGCTGCCCGGTGAGGTAGGCTGGCTCCGGCAGGCTGACGACGATGCGGCGCAGCACATCCGGCGTGTCCTCGCCCCGGAACGGCTGTCGTCGACCTGAAGCGGCAAGCGAGCGCAGATGCGCCAACTCTACCCGATCAAGGCGCAGGGCGCGGCCGAGTGCCTCGACCGTTTCGGCCGAGGGAGAGATGGCGCGGCCCTGCTCCAACTTGACATACCACTCGGCGCTGATCCCGGCGCGCTGCGCCACTTCCTCGCGCTTGAGGCCGGGCGTGCGACGCCGCTGCCGGGTCGCATCGGCGGCTTTGTCCGGGTCCAGGCGCGTGCGACGGGAACGTAAGAAGTCCCCGAAAGGACGGTTGCCTGCCATGCCGTGCTCCCGAGGGTGGTATCGTAAGATACCAGTATCCTACCGGTTCTTCTTGGTAAATCCAACGGACGCTATCTCGAGACTCCACCATCCAGGGAGTCGAACATGAAGGCCGCTGTTCTGCACAATTTCGGGGCACCGCTGAGCGTCGAGCAGGTGATCGATCCGGTGATCGGTACGGGCGAGGTGCTGGTGGACGTCGTCGCCGCACCGGTGCTGTCCTACACGAGCGAGGTGTTGAGTGGGGCGCGGCGATACCTGTTGCCCACGCCAGTGGTGCCGGGCGCCGGCGCTATCGGCCGGGTGCGAGCGGTCGGTCCAGACGCCACGCGGCTGCAGCCCGGCGAGTGGGTGTTTTGCGATCCCACAGTGCGGTCACGCGACGGCGCCCCCACGCCAGACATCACCCTGCAGGGCGCAAGTGCTCGCGGCGAGGGCGGACAGAAGCTACAGCGCTACTTCCGCGACGGCACGTTTGCCGAGCAGGTCCGCGTGCCAACGGAGAATGCCGCCCCCATTGGCACGATCGACCCGGCGGAGGTTGGACGGTGGTGCGCGGTCGGCACGTTGCTGATCGCCTATGGCGGGCTGCTCGCGATGGATTTCCGGCCCGGTGAGACGCTGCTGGTGAGTGGAGCCACCGGCTACTTTGGCTCGGCCACCGTGGCGCTGGCCCTGGCCATGGGGGCGCGCTGCGTGGTCGCACCCGGCCGCAACACCGCAGTGCTGGACGATCTGCGCTGGCGCTTCGGCGAGCGCCTGGTGCCGGTGCGGCTGACGGGCGACAGCGACACCGACACAACGGCGATGCGCGCCGCGGCGCCAGGCCCGATCGACTCGGTGCAGGACTTCCTGCCGCCCTCCGTGGGTGCTGCCGTGGCACGGGCGGCGATCATGACATTGCGGCAGGGCGGGCGGGCTGTGCTGATGGGTGGCGTGGGCATGCTCGGCGGGGAGGATCTGGCGCTGCCCTACCCCTGGATCATGCGCAACCTGATCACGGTGCGCGGGCAGTGGATGTATGACACCCCCGCCATACCGGGCCTAGTGAGCTTGGTTCGCGGCGGGTTGCTGGACCTCAGCCACTGGGCAGTGACGGCGTTTCCGCTGACTGGGGCCAACGACGCCGTCGCGCACGCGGCGGCCAACGCCGGGCCGTTCAAGCTGACCGTGCTCGAGCCGTAGTGGCCGGGAGCAGGGAGTAAGTTCGAGCCCGCACAGAGCATTGAATGTCCGAGTTGGGTCGACTGCGGTCCTACGGAATCTATCGCGGGGGCAGGCGGCCCGCCGGATCGAACGTTCAGTTGTTTCCGCCTGCTATGACTGGGGGCGGCATTCAGTCACGGCTTTCGGCGCAGGCCGGTTGATCCAGGCGGCGGTGGGTTTGGCGAAAGGCACCGGTGCCTTGTTGACGAACCGCGCTGGATGCTCGGAGAACGCGCGATCAAGTGCGACCTGCCGACAAGGTTGAGGAGTAGATTCCTTCGCGGCACAGAATGGCCCCGGTCGCACCCGTACCAGTGGCGCGGTCAATATCGGCCAGGATGCGCAGCTTGTCCTTCGCGGGTTCGACCGTGAGTCGACGCAAGATTGGGCAATCCCATGATGAGGCGGCGATCAGCAGCTCGGGGGACCCAGCCGTCAGGCGCCAAGCGCCTCGTCATCCGCAGTCTCGAAATCGCCGTCGAGCCCGAGGCCCTCGATCCATGTCTCGCCGTTGCGCTTGATCACCTCGCGCGGCTCGACGTCGCCGAGCTCGGCGAATCCGTTCGCCAGCTTTTCCGAATGTGTCACCACCCAGATCTGGGTGCGCTCCGCGGCGCGGATGACGAGGCGCGCGAGCGGCTCGAGCAGTTCCGGATGCAGGCTCGCCTCCGGCACGTTGAGCGCCACGAAGGCGAACACGCGTTTGGGATAGTCCGGAAGGATCAGCCCGAACGACGCGGTGCGGCCGGGCGGCGGGACGTCGAGACGGGCGCCGGGAAACGCGTCGTCGATCATCCGGTCGAGGTCGTGCGTGTCCTCGCGGATATGGACCAGCGTTCGCTGGATCAGCTGCAGGGCGCGATAGAGGTTGGTCTTGCCGACGCCGTTGGCGCCGACGAAGACGGTCAGCCCGCCGACCGGGAAGCGTATGGCGCGTACCGAGCGATAGCCCGCGATGGCGACGCTGCGGATGTGCATCGCCACGCGGTTACGGCCACTTCACCAGCGGCGGCATCGAGGAGAGGATGGAGTCGACATTGCCGCCGGTCTTCAGCCCGAACGCGGTGCCGCGGTCGTACAGCAGGTTGAACTCGACGTAGCGTCCGCGGCGCACCAGCTGCTCGTCGCGCTCGGCCTCCGACCACGGGGTCGCGAAGTTGCGCCGCACGATCGCCGGATAGATGTCGAGGAACGCGCGGCCGACGTCCTGCGTGAAGGCGAGATCCGCCTCGAAGTCGCCGCTGTCGTGCCAGTCGTAGAAGATGCCGCCGATGCCGCGCGGCTCGTCGCGGTGCTTCAAATAGAAGTACTCGTCGCACCACGTCTTGTATTTGTCGTAGGAGGCGACCGCCGCATGGGCGTCGCAGGCCGCCTTCATGGCCGCGTGGAAGGCGATCGAGTCGGAGTCGTCCTGGCGCCGCCTCGAGGCGAGCACCGGGGTCAGGTCGGAGCCGCCGCCGAACCACGCCTTGGAGGTGACGACGAACCGGGTGTTCATGTGCACGGCGGGCACGTGCGGGTTCCACAGGTGGGCGATGAGCGAGATGCCGGAGGCCCAGAACCGCGGGTCGGTTTCGGCGCCCGGAATGTCCTTGCGGAATTCCGGGGCGAACTCGCCGAACACGGTCGAGGCGTGGACGCCGACCTTTTCGAACAGCCGGCCGCGCATCACCGACATGACGCCGCCGCCGCCGGGCCCGCCGGTGTGGTCGGTGCGGTTCCACGGCGTGCGCACGAAGCCTCCGGGCGCCGCGTCGTAGAGCCCGGCCGGGGCGCTGCGCTCGAGCTCCTCGAAGGCCGCGCAGATGTCGTCGCGCAACGATTCGAACCACGACCGGGCGCGGGTCTTGCGGCCTTCCATGGCGCCGGTGTCGTACATGTCGGGGCTCCGTTCGCTAAGGCTGGTGCGGTGGATTTAGGCCGCCCGACCGCCGGGCGAGCGCCGCTTCGCGCCAACGATTATCCTCGCGCCGCGGGTTGCGCCAGCAGGCTGCGCAGCAGGTTGTCCTGGCGCATCGCCTCGCCGGCCACCATGGCGGCGGCCATCGCGACATTGAGCGAGCGCAGCCCCGGCCGCATCGGCACCCTCACCCGCACCTCCGCGGCCGCGTGCACCTCGCCGGGCACGCCCGAGGATTCGCGACCGAGCAGGATCACGTCGCCGGCGCCGAACCCGTGCTGCAGATAGGACGCCTCCGCCCGCGTGGTCAGCAGCACCAGGCGCAGCGCTTCACGCCGGCGCCAGGCGTCGAAGGCCTCCCAGGAGGCGT
>JBEKZK010000816.1:0-2948 GCA_049509935.1 Xanthobacteraceae bacterium
GAACGGGCTGTTGCCACCGCCCTCCCCGTCGAGCGCCACCTCGCCGTGCTTGGCCGCATAGACGACGAGCGTGCCGCCGTCCGGCTCGATGCGGGCGAGGCCGCGGCCGACCGAGCGCGACGCCGTGGTGCGGCGCATCTGCCGGGCAAACGGATTGTCGCGGCAGGCGTCGAGCAGCACCAGGCGCAGCTTCCTGGCGCCGTCGACGGCGCTCATCACCTGGTCGAGCGCCACCGCCTCGAACTGGGCGTCGCGGTCGGTCTCCAGCCTGGCGTCGACCGGGAGCAGATAGTTGACCCCGCCCATCTCGATGCCGTGGCCGGCGAAATAGACGACGGCCCAGTCGGCGCCCTCGGCCTCGCGGGCGAACACGCGCAGCGCCTCGACGAACTTCTCGCGGCCGAGATCGGTCTCCAGCCGCACCGTGCGGAAGCCGACGTCGCGCAGCGCGGCGGCGACGGCTTCGGCGTCGTGGCGGGGATTGGGCAGCGCCGCGACCGCCTTGTAGGCGGAATTGCCGATCACCAGGGCGACCCTGGTCGACGGCTTCGCCGGCGCCTCATCGGCCCGCGGGGATTTTGGCACCGCGATGGCAACGGGACCCGGCGGGGGCGCCGACGACGATGTCGTCGTCTCGGGGGCCGCCGGTCCGGTGGCCACCGCCGCCGGCTCCGGCAGGCCGGTGCGCAGCTTGACCTCGATCCTGCGCGCATCGTCGGGCGCCGGATTGAGGCTGCGCGCCTGCGTCCAGTGGGCGATCGCATCGCCCCTGCGGCCGGCACGCCAGGAGATGTCGCCGAGATGGTCGTGGATCGCCGGATCGCCGGGATTGAGCTTGACCGCGCGATCGAGCTGCTTCATCGCCTCCTCGTAGTTGCCGAGGCGGTAATAGGCCCAGCCCAGCGAATCGACGATGAAGCCGTCGTCGGGCTTCTGCTCGAAGGCGCGCTTGATCATGCGCACCGCCTCGTCGACCTTGATGCCGCGATCGACCCAGCCGTAGGCGAGCGTGTTGAGAACCTGGGGCTCGTCGGGACTGAGCTCGAGCGCCTTGGTGAAGTCGGCTTCGGCCTTGTCGGTCTGGTGCAGACCCCCGTAGCAGTTGCCGCGCGAAAAATAGATGAACCAGTGCGCCGGCTCGGGCTGGCGGATCTCGGCCAGCGCCTTGCCGAACACGTCGGCGCAGCCGGCGAAGTCCTTGATCTCCTTCAGGGCGCTGCCGAGCAGCATGGCGGCGTCGAGATCGGTCACCTCCGCGGGGTTGTCGGTGCGGCCGAGCCGGATGAACTCCTTGGCGTCGATCAGGGCGCGGGCGTAATCGCCCTTGCGGTAGTAGGCGAGGCTGCGCTGCCCGAACGGCGCGATGTATTTCGGATTGAGGCGGATCGCCTCGTCGAAGTCGACGAGCGCGCGGTCGGTGTCGCCGAGCCGCTGGTAGGCGAGGCCGCGGTCGAAAAAGGCGCCGATTCGCCCGGGCTCGGCGCGCAGCGCCTCGTCGTAGTCGAGGAGGGCGCGGCGGGGATCGCCCTTGTCGCGGAAGCTATTGCCGCGAAGCTCGTAGAGGTCGGCGCGCCCGGGATTGAGCCGGATCGACTCGTCGAGGTCGGCGATCGCGTGGTCGTAGTCGCCCTTGTCGGAATACGCGATGGCGCGGTTGCTGCGGGCGAACGGATGCTTCGGATCGAGCCGGAGGCACTGCTCGAACTCGGCGATGGCGCGATCGTACTCCTTCCTCAGGAGGTAGACCCGGCCGCGGCCGTTGAAGGCATTGGAAAAGCTCGAGTCGTAGCGGACCGCCTGCTCGTAGTCGGCCATCGCGCGCTCGATGTCGCCCTTGTTGATGTAGTCGTTGCCGCGGTTGGTGTGGGCGATCGCCCGGTTGCGGGGGGTCTCGCGACCGCCGTGCTCGATCACCCGGGAGCAGCCGGCGATCGACACATCCGGCTCGTTGCGCGCGCAGTCCTGCCAGTCCCGGCTCTGCCGGGCGCCGGCGCCGCCGGCGAGCACGACGAGAAGCAGACCGGCGACGACCGCCGACGCGAGAAATGCGCCGAGCTTGCGCATGACAGCCCTCCGCAGGTGAGACCGGTTTAGGATACCGTCGGCGATTTTAACCAGTGCGGGCAATTTTTCAACTCTCAATCCAGGCAATGGCAAGTTGCGGCGACCGGCACTGACGACGCAAGGGGCCTCGGCCTGTCGGAGTTTGTTGCGGCCCGGCCAGTGCCCGCCACGCTTGCACCATGGGGCTGGAGACAATCGCGTCGGCGCGATAAGCCCAGCAGGCGGGGACACCGCGCGAACTGGATCAACGTCAAGAGCCCCGCCGCGCCGGCCGCGGGTGCTGGAGTGATGCGCCATGCCCGGCGAGCGATCATCCCGATCAACCGATGCATTGTGGATGTGCTCGGGATTCTGTGCCGCGCTCGTCCTGGCCGTTGGCGTGCTCGCGCTCCGCGGCGCGAACGAGGACGGCATTCACGCGGCGCTGGCGGCGACCGCGAGGCTCATGTTTCTGCTGTTCTGGCCAGCCTATTCGGCGAGCGCATTGGCTTCGCTGTTCGGCCCTGCATTTTTACCGTTGAAGCAGCGTGCCCGTGAATCTGGCCTGGCGTTTACCTCGGCGCTGCTCGTCCATCTCGGCCTTATCGCCTTGCTCTGCCTGATCGGCGCCGCGCCGGATATCTCAACGTTCATCTTCTTTGGTACCGCCGCAGCGTCGGCCTACCTTCTTGCATTGTTCTCGATCGGCCGTTTCCGTCAGGCGCTGGGCCCCGGATACTGGTGGCTGTTGAGCAACATCGGCATGAACTATCTGGCCTATGCCTTCATCGTTGATTTCCTGAGGGACCCGCTTGACGGCCGGATCAAACACGTCATCAGATACCTCCCGTTTGCGGTTCTTGCCATTGCGGGTCCGAGTCTGCGCCTCGCGGCATTCGCCCAGC
>JBEKZK010000817.1:0-2946 GCA_049509935.1 Xanthobacteraceae bacterium
GGGGCGTGCCGCGCTTCGGGCGCCGGCCCGGCATGTCGCTGCGCTTCATGCGGGCTGCGACGTGATGACCCTTCGCACCGCGTCGCGCCAGCCGGAGAGCTTGCGCTCGCGCGTGACCGCGTCCATTGCCGGCGCGAAGCGGCGCTCGCGCCGCCAGGTCGCGGCGAACGCGTCGGGCTCGGGGCAGATGCCCGCCGCCAGGCCCGCGAGGTACGCCGCCCCGAGCGCCGTGGTCTCCAGCACGGCGGGGCGGTCGACCGGTGCGTCGAGGATGTCGGCGAGGAACTGCAGGGTCCAGCCGCTCGCCACCATGCCGCCGTCGACCCGCAGCACGGTGTCGGCCGAGGCCGCGGCCGGCCAGTCGCGATGCATGGCGTCGAGCAGGTCGCGGGTCTGATAGCCGACGCTCTCCAGGGCGGCGCGCGCGATCTCCTTGGGCGTGGTGGCGCGGGTGATGCCGAACAGCGCGCCGCGTGCATCGGGATCCCAGTGCGGTGCGCCGAGCCCGACCAGGGCCGGCACGAAATAGACCGCCTGGTCGGGGTCGGCGCCCTGCGCCAGCGCCGCGGTGTCGCCGGCCGCGCGGATCACGCCGAGCCCGTCGCGCAGCCATTGCACGGCGGCGCCGGCGACGAAGATCGCACCCTCGAGCGCATAGGTGCGCCTGCCGTCGAGCTGATAGGCGACCGTGGTGAGCAGGCGGTTGGCCGAGGCGACCGGCTCCGACCCGGTGTTGAGCAGCGCGAACGCGCCGGTGCCATAGGTGCACTTCGCCATGCCGGGGCGGAAGCACGCCTGCCCCACCGTCGCCGCCTGCTGGTCGCCGGCGACGCCGGCGATGCGGATCGCCGCGCCGAAGAGACTTGGATCAGTCGCGCCGAAGTCGCCGGCGCAGTCGCGGATTTCCGGCAGCAGGGCTCCCGGCACTCCGAACAGATCCCCGAGGTCCGGATCGAAGGCGCCGCGGCGCAGGTCGTAGAGCAAGGTGCGCGAGGCGTTGGTGGCGTCCGTCGCATGCACGCGTCCGCCGGTCAGCCGCCACAGCAGAAAGGTGTCGACGGTGCCGAAGGCGAGCTCGCCTTCGGCCGCGCGCGCCCGCGCGCCCGGCACGTTGTCCAGGATCCAGGCGATCTTGGTGGCCGAGAAGTACGGATCGAGCACCAGCCCGGTGGCGGCGGCGACCTGCGGCTCGAGACCGCGCGCCTTGAGCCCGGCGCAGCGGTCCGCAGTGCGGCGGTCCTGCCACACGATCGCGTTGTGGATCGGCCGCCCGGTCGCACGCTCCCAGATCAGCGTGGTCTCGCGCTGGTTGGTGATGCCGAGCGCCGCGACGTCGGCCGCCCGCGTCGAGGACTTCGCCAGCACGCCTTCGACCACCGCGACCGTGGATGTCCAGATGTCCTCGGGGTCGTGCTCGACCCAGCCGGAGCGGGGAAAATGCTGGGGAAACTCCTGCTGCTCGACCGCTACCACGGCAAGCTCGCGGTCGAACAGCATGGCGCGGGTGGAGGTCGTGCCCTGGTCGATCGCAAGCAGTCTGGTGGACATCGGAACCCGCTGCTTTATGCCGGCTCGGTGCCGAGGCCGGCGTCGGCGAGCTCCTTGAAGGCGCCGGCGTTGAGCACCGAGGTGTAGCCCATGTCCTTGAGGGTCTTGCCGGCGAGCGCCGAACGGCCGCCCGAGGCACAGTAGAGCAGCACCGTCTTGTCCTTGTGGAACGCCGGATCGTAGGCCGGGCTCTCCGGGTCGGCGCGGAACTCCAGCAGGCCGCGCGAGACGTGGACCGCGCCCTTGATCTTGCCGGTCGCCGCCACCTCCGAGGCATCGCGCACGTCGACGATCAGCACGTCCGGCTTGCCCATGTGATCGCGGACCGCTGCGGGTGCCACCCTGGGCACCGCCGCATTCGCGGCCGCCATCATCTCCTTCACGCTCGTGGCCATGCTCTCCTCCCTCGTTGGTTGCTCGACGAGCGATACCAGGGCCGCCGGGCGAAGTCGAACGGCCGGCGCGCGGCCGGTGCGCCTATGAACCCGGCGCCTGATGAATCCGGCCGATGCGGTTCGCCGCATGCACGAGATGCCAGTCGCCCTCGCGGAGCAGGAGCCGAACGCCGTTCTTGCCGTTGAGCTTCAGCGACAGCGGCACCTGGTCGCTCGGACCCGTGCGTTACCTCAATCACGTGCCATCGATGCTATCGACGGGCCTAAAAATTTATGATGACAACCACTGGTCAACGTGCTAGATTTCAATTCACGATGGTCGTAGCCGTCGGATAGAGCTTCGGAGTGTCAGGTCCTGTTGCGACCTGCGCGACCGTCGGGACGATTGCGCTGATCCGAGAAACGACGCCGGGCGCCTTTGGGCGGGAGCGTTCGCGCGCCCGAACGTTGCCCGGGACCAGACTCATACGCTCGCTTCAAGCCGCGAGGTCATTGCGCATCCCGCGCAGCCTTCCGGCTTCATTGTGAGGTCACCATGGCGGTTCGAAAGAGTGGCGGGTCCGACGAGCCCGGCGGCGCCGGCGAAGGATCACAACCCGACCAGGCGCAGGCCGCCCCTCCGGCGACCGCCGCGTCATCGGCGGTGCCTGCTCCGCCCGATGAGTTCCGCAGCTTCCTGGTGGCGCTGGCGACCGATCCGGCGAAGCTCGGAGCCTTCATCAAGGACCCGGACGGCTCCATGGGGGCCGCCGACATCGATCCGGTCGATCAGGCAATCCTGAAGAGCGGCCAGGCCTGGATGATCCATTCGCGCCTGCTCGGCCAGAAGTTCTCCTTCACGCCGCCGCCTCCGACAACCGTGCTGGTCGTCGACATGACCAGGCAAGCCGGCGCGGGAGGACCCGACGCCGTGGATCAACCGACCGTCCGCTCCAACCAAGCTGTCGCAGCCGCTCCACCGCAAGGGAGTTCAGCCATGTTCCCCAACTTCCCCAACTTTCCT
>JBEKZK010000818.1:0-2940 GCA_049509935.1 Xanthobacteraceae bacterium
CCAGGTCGACCGGTGCCTCGAGGCTGGCATCAATCTGTTCGACTCGGCCGACGCGTATTCGGACGGCCTGTCCGAGGAGATTTTGGGCGAGGCGCTGGAAGGGCGCCGCGGCAAGGTGCTGATCGCCACCAAGGGGCGCTTTGCCATGGGCGACGGGCCGAACGACGCAGGGCTGTCACGCCACCACCTGATCGAAGCCTGCGAGGCGAGCCTGCGGCGGCTGCGGACCGATCATGTCGACCTCTATCAGCTGCACCAGTGGGACGGCCAGACGCCGCTCGAGGAAACGCTGGAGACGCTCGATGTGCTGATCCGCGCCGGCAAGATCCGCTATGCGGGCGTCTCGAACTTCTCCGCCTGGCATCTGATGAAGATGCTCGGCACGGCGGAGCGCCACGGCCTGGTGCGGCCGGTATCCCTGCAGATCCACTACACGCTGCAGGCGCGCGAGGCCGAATTCGAGCTGGTGCCGGCGGCGCTCGACCAGGGGCTCGGCATCCTGGTCTGGAGCCCGCTCGCCGGCGGGCTGTTGTCCGGCAAGTACCGCCGCGGCCGACGGCCTCCGGACGGCACGCGCCATCTCGCCGACTGGGGCGAGCCGCCCGTCTACGACGAGGCAAGACTCTACGACATCGTCGAGGTGCTCGTCGCCATCGCCGAGCCCCGCGGCGTCTCGGCCGCCCAGGTCGCGCTGGCCTGGCTGCTCGGCCGCCCCGGCGTGACCTCGGTGGTCATCGGGGCGCGCACCGACGCGCAGCTCGACGACAATCTCAAGGCGGCGACCCTCGTACTGACCGCCGACGAGCGCACGAGGCTCGACACCGTGAGCAGGCCGCCGCTGCCCTACCCCTATTGGCACCAGGTGCAGACCGCGTCGGATCGGCTGTCGCCGGCCGATCTCTCGCTGCTCGGCCCGTATCTGAAGGGGTGAGCGGGAATTACAGAGTTACGGAGTTACGGTGACAGTGCACTCAATTATTTCACGCCTACCAGAATTGCTGACGCGGGTTTCCTTATTTTTGCAGCAACCACACCAACCAAGTTTACCATGTATGGATGGAGCCGAATGGGCCCGCTCCGAAGGCGCCCGGTGCGGAGAGGAAAACCGCCAATGTCGCCACAAAAGAAAACGATGGACCGCGTCATGCAAGTTGCCCCCGAGCCCCGGCATGAGGATCAATCATACCGCGAAAGATGTCCGCGCAAAAGACGTATCGCCTGTGGGGCAGCAGGGTCGTCGCTGGCACTGGCCCGCGCAAATGGGCCAGCCCCGCACCGCTGAAGAGCGGGTTTTGCCGGACGATCGTCTGCTCCCGCCTCCTCCAATGCTGGGCACCCGGACGCAGTGCGCCGGCCCTCCCCTCTGACCCGCCAGCGCCCACGCGTCACCGTTGTGCTATGACCCTCCCCATCCGCCTCGACGGAACACACCCGGGAGCCACCCTTGCCCACCGACCGGGACATCCTCCACGCCCTGTTCCAGGCCGCCCTGAAGGTGGCGCTGCCGGACGGTCGCTTCGCCGGGCGGCTGCCTCCGCCGCCGGCCGGGCGGACCATCGTGCTCGGCGCCGGCAAGGCGTCCGCCCGCATGGCCCAGGCGTTCGAGGCGGAGTGGCCGCACCCCTGCGAGGGCCTGGTGGTGACCCGCTATGGCCACGCCGCCAAGACCCGCCATGTCGAGGTGGTCGAGGCCGCCCATCCGGTGCCGGACGAGGCCGGCCGCCGGGCCGCCCAGCGCATCCTCGAGCTCGCGACAGCGGCCGGCCCCGATGACCTGGTGATCGCGCTGATCTCCGGCGGCGCCTCGGCGCTGCTCAGCCTGCCGGCGGCCGGCGTCACCCTGGAGGACAAGCAGGAGATCAACCGCGCGCTGCTGACGAGCGGCGCGCCCATCGGCGAGATGAACCGCGTGCGCAAGGCGCTCTCGGCCATCAAGGGCGGCCGGCTCGCGCTCGCCGCCCAGCCGGCGCGCGTCGTCACCTACCTGATCTCGGATGTTCCCGGTGACGATCCGGCCACCATCGGCTCGGGCCCGACCATCCCGGAGGTGTCCGATCCCGAGGTGGCGCTCGGCATTCTGCGCGCCTACGCCATCTCGGTGCGGCCGGAGGTTTTGGCCGCCATCCGCGCCAATGCGGTCCTGCAGCCGGCGCCGCCCGCCGAGATCCACATGCTGGCGACGCCCTGGATGGCGCTCGCCGCCGCGGCCGAGACCGCGCGCGGCTATGGTCTCACGCCGCTGATCCTCGGCGATGCCATCGAGGGCGAGGCCCGCGAGGTCGCCCGCGTGCTTGCCGGCATCACGGCGTCCGTGGCCGCCCACGCGAAGCCGGCGGCGCGCCCGTGCGTCCTGCTCTCCGGCGGCGAGACCACGGTCACGGTGCGCGGCCGCGGCCACGGCGGCCGCAACGCCGAATTCCTGCTGGCGCTGGCGCTGGCGCTCAACGGCGCTCCCGGCGTCGCGGCGATCGCCTGCGACACCGACGGGATCGACGGCTCCGAGGACAATGCCGGCGCCTGGTTCGATGATAAGCTCATCGACGCGGCCCGGGCGGCCAAGGTGGATCTTGCGCACCATCTCGCCGGCAACGATGCCTACACGGCCTTCCAGGCGCTCGACCGGCTCGTCGTCACCGGACCGACCCTGACCAACGTCAACGATTTCCGCGCGATCCTGGTGCGCTGAGGAGGTTTCGATGGATGCTTCGGACGATGCCCCGGACCTGACGTCTCCCGCACTGCCGTCGCCCGCGCAGGGCGCCGACGCGCTCGCCGGCCGCACCCGGATCGACATCGCCTTCGGCCGCGGCCACCTGCCGGTCTGCCTGCCGGCCCGCGCCGAGCCCACCGTGATCCGCAAGGCCGCGCTGCCAAAGCTGCCCGACCCGTCGGGCGCCATCCGCCGCGCCTTCGAGCACCCGATGGGCGCCCGGCCGCTGG
>JBEKZK010000819.1:0-2937 GCA_049509935.1 Xanthobacteraceae bacterium
GGCGTATGGCAAATGCCGTAGCCCCCTCACCCCAGCCCTCTCCCCGATGGGGAGAGGGAGTCCGGCTGAGACGGTTGCAGCCAATGCGCTCCAATCAAACGTTCTCACATGCTCGGGCGGCTCATCTTGCAGGTGGTCGGCAGCACCGTGTCCGCGGTGTCGATCTTGGCGGCGGGCTTCCAGCCCCAGCCGGTCTTTTCCTCGTCGAACGGCTGGCCGGCGCCGAGCGGGCCGAACTGCGCGATGTACATGGGCTGGAAGAACTGGTGGTCGTCGGCGCGCATCACGCCGTCGCCGCCATTGTAGACCGCGGCCTTCATGCCCTCCAGCTTCTGCGCGATCTTGCCCGGCTCCGCCGACTTCGCCTCGTCGATGGCGGCGACCAGCATCCGCATCTCGTTGACGGCGCGCGGGTAGAGCAGGGTGATGCCTTCCTTGGCGCGGAACGCCTTCTCCCATTCCTGCGCCGGCGCGTACGGATTGTTGGAGACGCCCTCGGCGATCGCGAACACGCGGTCGGCCGCATTGGCCTGCTTGATCGCGGTGGGGCCGCCGACCCCGCCGGCGTAGTAGGTATACCAGTCGACCTGCAGGCCGGCGTCGGCCGCCGCCTTGAGCAGCAGCGCGAAGTCCTGGCCCCAGTTGCCGGTGATCACGGTGTCGGCGCCCGACGCCTTGATCTTGGCGACGTAGGGCGAGAAATCGGTGATCTTGGCGAGCGCGTGCACCTCGTCGCCGACGATCTGGATGTCGGGCCGCTTCTTCGCCAGCATCTTCCTGGCCTCGGCGCGCACCGACTGGCCGAATGAATAGTCCTGGTTGATCAGATAGAGCTTCTTGATGTTCTCGCGCGGCTTCATGTAGTTGGTGAGCGCCTCCATCTTGATGTCGGAATTGGCATCCCATCTGAAGTGCCAGTAGTTGCACTTGTCGTTGGTCAGCACCGGGTCGACCGCCGCGTAGTTGAAGTAGATCACTTCCTTGCCGGGGTTGCGGTCGTTGTACTTGCCGACGAAGTCCTCGATCGCCGCCGCGAACGCCGAGCCGTTGCCCTGGGTGATGATGCGGATGCCGGCGTCGATCGCCTTCTGCACCTGCACCAGGCTCTCCTGGGCGTTGAGCTTGTTGTCGTAGCCGACGATCTCGACCTTCTGGCCGAGCACGCCGCCCTTGGCGTTGATCTCCTCGGCGAGGTACTGGAAGGTCTTCAGCCCGGCTTCGCCGGTCGACGCCATGCCGCCCGACAGCGGGTCGACATAGGCAATCCTGATGGTGGATTGCGCCGCCGCCGGACCGGCGGCAACGGCAAGGGCCGCGGCGCCGACCAGGGCCGTGGTGCGCAGCGAGGTCATGACGAATCCTCCCGTTTGGGCGTGACGGGCGCGTGTGGCCCGCGGTTGACCCATTGATAGCCGGCCCGCGAGGGCTCGCCAAGCCGTTTCTTCCTGATACATTCGGCTCAAGTACCGGTCCGCACGGCGAAAAAGCGTGGTGGCCGGGCGCTGAACAGAGGGGGCCGGAATTGCGGGTATTCACGGGGTTCGATGACATCAAGGCGGCGGTCGGCAGCGAGGTCGGGGTCAGCGACTGGGTCGAGGTCGGGCAGGATCGTATCGACCGGTTCGCCGCAGCGACCGGTGACGATCAGTGGATCCACGTCGACGTCGAGCGCGCGCGGCGCGAGCTACCCTACGGCAACACCATCGCGCACGGCCTGCTGACGCTATCCCTGGTGCCGCTGTTCTTCCGTTCGGTGCTGCAAATCGACGGGCTGAGGAACAGCCTCAACTACGGCTCGAACCGCATCCGCTACCTGGCGCCGGTGCCGGCCGGCTCGCGCCTGCGCGGCCGCATCACGATCGCGCAAGCCGTCGACGCCCCGCCCGACGGCCTGCGCGTAATGTACAGCACCACCGTCGAGATCGACGGCAGCCAGCGCCCGGCCTGCGTCGCCGACACGATCGCGGTGCATTATCGGTGAGTTTGACTCCCGGTGCGTAGGGTGGGCCTAAAGGGCGAACGCCCGTCTTTGCGGGCGCTAAAGGGCGAAAGCCCGTCTTTGCGGGCGCTAAAGGGCGAACGCCCGTCTTCGCGGGCGCTAAAGGGCGAACGCCCGTCTTCGCGGGCGATAGCAAGCGTGCCCACCGCACGCCCGAGCCTGGCATGTGCCCGCGACCTCGCCTGGACCGCGTGGGCACGGCGCGCGCCCGTCCCTCACCCGGCGCTGATCGTTTCGCTGCTCGCGGCGCTGTCGCCACAGCCCGCCCGTTCACAGGATCCGGTTGCCTGCGAGCCTGCGAATTTCCGCATCGTCCTCGATGTCGGCCACACCGCGGAGGCTGGCGGCGCCAGAAGCGCCCGGGGGGTGCCGGAGTACGTGTTCAACCTGCGGCTCGCCCGGCAGATCGAGCGGGGTCTCGACGAAGCGGGCTTCGCGCGCGCCGGATTGCTGATCATGACCGGCGTCGGGCGGTGGCAGCTGCTGCGGCGGTCGGCCCGGGCCAACGCGAGCGCCGCCGACCTGTTCGTCTCGATCCACCACGATTCGGTGCAGGATTCCTATCTGGCGCGCTGGGAGCACGACGGCCGGACGGATCGGTTCAGCGACCGCTTCAGCGGCCATTCGCTGTTCGTCGCCGACGGCAACGCGCGGTTCGACGACAGCCTCGCCTTTGCCCGGCTGCTCGCCGACGAGCTGATGGCGCGCGGCATGCATTTCACCTTGCACCACGCCGAGGACATTCCCGGCGAGCGCCGGCCGCTGCTCGATCCCGACCGCGGGATCTACCGCTACGACGAGTTGCTGGTGCTGAAGAACACCGCGGCGCCCGCCGTGCTGCTGGAGGCCGGCGTCATCGTCAACCGTGCCGAGGAGCTCGCGCTCGCGGCGCCCGAGCGGCAACGCACGATCGCCGCCGCCATGGTGGCGGCCGTCGG
>JBEKZK010000082.1:0-10861 GCA_049509935.1 Xanthobacteraceae bacterium
GCTCCTCGGGGGCGCCGGTGCGGGCAAACTTGCGCAGGCGGCGGAGCGCGACCTTGATGTTGCGGGTGCCGAGCTCGACGCTGTCGTCGAGGTCCTTGAACTCGCGCTTGTCCCACACCTTGACGGCTCGGAAGTTGCGGTTCTTGTCCTGTCCGATGCGCACGCCTTCCGGATTGTAGCCGTAGGCGCCGAACGGCGAGGTGCCGGCCGTGCCGATCCACTTGGAGCCGCCCTGGTGGCGGCCCTTCTGCTCGGCCATCCGCTGGCGCAGAGTCTCCAGCAGCTTGTCGAGGCCGCCCATCGCCTCGATCTGCTTCTTCTCCTCCTCGGTGAGGTATTTTTCCGTGAGCTTCTTCAGCCACTCGGCCGGAATCGCGGCCTCGGAGGCCTCGGCCATCAGCTCGAGTCCCTCGAAGATCTTGGCGAAGACCCGGTCGAACTTGTCGAGGTTGCGCTCGTCCTTCACCAGGGTGGCGCGCGACAGATAGTAGAAATCGATCACCCGGCGTTCGGCGAGGTCTTGCTCCATCGCCTCCATCAGGGTCAGGTATTCGCGCAAGGTCACCGGCAGGCCGGCGGACTTGAGCTCGTGGAAGAAGGTGACGAACATGCCGCTTGCTCCCTCCTCGGAACCATTCGCCCGATCGCGCCGGCCGTCAAGCCGCGTCAGGCCACCCCGAGCTTCTTCTGCAGGCTGGTCGAGGAGGTGGTGTACTGGAACACGAGCTTCTTCTCGGGGTAGACGTAGCGATGGGCCTTTTGCGCCATCAGGGCGACCTCGTGGAAGCCCGAGAGGATCAGCTTCAGCTTGCCCGGGTACCAGTTGATGTCGCCGACGGCGAAAATGCCCGGCACGCTGGTCTCGAACGTCGCCGTATCGACCGGGATCAGCTCGCCCTCGTGCATCGCGATCCCCCAGTTCGCCACCGGACCGAGCTTCATGGTCAGCCCGAAGAACGGCAGCAGGGTGTCGCAGGGCAGCGTCATGCTGACGCCGTCGGCGCGCTTGACGACGGCGGCGCTGAGCTGGCCGTTCTCGCCCTCGAGCGCGGTCACCACGCCGAGCAGCAGATCCACCTTGCCGTCGGTAACCAACGCCCGCATCTTGTTGACGCTGTCGGGCGCCGCACGGAATGCGTCGCGCCGGTGCAGGAGCGTCAGGCTCTTGGCGAGCGGGGCGAGGTTCAGCGTCCAGTCCAGCGCCGAGTCGCCGCCGCCGGCGATGAGCAGCCGCTTGCCGCGAAAATCCTCCATGCGGCGCACCGCATAGAACACCGACTTGCCCTCGAACGCCTCGATGCCGGGCATCGGCGGCTTCTTCGGCTGGAACGAGCCGCCGCCCGCCGCGATGACCACGATCTTGGCCTCGAACGTCTTGTCGCGGTCGGTCCGCACGCGGAACAGCGGATCGCCGATGCGTTCGATCGTCTCCACCATCTCGCCGTAATGGAACACGGCGCCGAACGGCTTGATCTGCGCCATCAGGGCGTCGACCAATCCCTGGCCGGTGATGAAGGGCACCGCCGGAATGTCGTAGATCGGCTTCTCCGGATAGAGCTCGGCGCACTGGCCGCCGGGCCTGTCCAGAATGTCGACGAGATGCGTCTTCATCTCCAGAAGGCCGAGCTCGAAGACCGCGAACATGCCGACCGGGCCGGCTCCGATGATGAGGACGTCAGTCTTGATGATGTCGGTCATAGCGATTCCCGCCGGCACCCGCAGATGCCGGATTTCTCTGGACCCAGAAATGTGCGGCGCCCTTCTAGCGCATGTTCCGACGACGTGAAAAGCGGTTCGTCCTCGAGGAACCTGCGCCGATCGGGGACGCTGCCGCCTGGGAACAGCGGATTTCGGCCCATTTCGGCCCGGACCGCCTTGATGACGGCACCGATGCCCGGCTATGGCAATCGGCTCACGAAGCCGCCGGAGGAGCCCTTGAACGACCCGCCCACCCGACAGGACCGCGTGCTGCCGCGTCTGGAGGACTTTCCGTACCGCTACGTAGAGGCGATCCGCTACGCCGACATGGACCGCCAGGGCCATGTCAACAACGCGGTGTACTCCACGTTCTTCGAATCCGGCCGGGTGAACGTGTTCCGAGATCCGAGCTCCGGTCTCGACATTCCGGATGTCGAGACCGTCATCGTGCGACTGGAGATTGACTTCCTGCGCGAGCTCAAGTGGCCGGGCACGGTCGAGATCGGCACCGCGGTCGCGCGCATCGGTCGCACCTCGCTGGTGCTTCAGCAGGCGGTGTTCGGTGACGGCTCCTGCGCGGCGCAGGCGCGAGTCGTGATGGTGCTGATGGACCCGGTGACCCGCAGGCCGCGCCCGATCCCGGAAGGCGCGATTGCCAAGCTCCGGGCGGGGATGCGCTGACCAATACCTCGAGGCTCTCGACGATCCGTCCGCGTCGCATCCGTGACGGCGAACCGCGCGCATCCCGCCTCGGGCCGGAGGACAGGCTGGACTTGCTCAGGCCTGCCGTTCCGGCGTCCGCACCACGAGGCCGTCGAGCTCCTCGGTCACCTTGATCTGGCAGGACAGCCGCGAGCTCGGCTTCACCTCGAAGGCGAAGTCGAGCATGTCCTCTTCCATCGGCGCCGGCTCGCCGGTCTTTGCCGTCCACGCCTCGTCGACATAGACGTGACAGGTCGAGCAGGCGCAGGCCCCGCCGCATTCGGCCTCGATCCCGGGAACGCTGTTCTTGATGGCCGATTCCATGACGGTCGAGCCGATCTCGGCATCGACTGTCCGCGAACCGCCAGCGACGTCTATGAACGTGATTTTGACCATGTGAACAGGTTGCGGACGGGTTTGCGGGGCGGCTGCGAGCCAGGGACGCTGCTCAGGATGACACGGCGAGGATGTCGACCCGATCGGGCAACGGCATCGACCGAGCCACCCCTGCTGCGCGGCTTCCTATAATGGGTTGCGGGCTCAGCGCCAACCCTGTTCGCACGGCCGGACCCTGCCGCCCGATCAATTCGCCCGCAACAGATCGGAAATGACCGCGCTGGCCTCGTCGGCGGCAGCGGCCAACCGATCAACCGCGGACGATAGCTCGCTTTCCCGTCCCGAGGCCGCCGCGATCTCCAGCGACTCGGCGGCGCCGGCAACGCGCGTGGCGCCGATGCCACGCGCCGATCCCTTGAGCGTGTGGGCCACCGCGGCGATGTCCTCGGGCGAGCCCTTGCGCGCCCGGGCGACCAGCAGCGTGGCCTGGCGACCGAACAGCTGCAGCACCTCGCGCTCGAGGCTGCGGTCCCCGAGGGTCATGCGGGTAAGGTGGACGAGATCGATCACCCGGTCGGCCGCGCCCGACGTCCGGGTCGTGTCGTCCTCGAGCGAAGCCGCCGAGACATTGATCATGGCCTGAAACTCCCCCGCCACGACGTTCGCCGGCGGTGCGGTTCGGCGGACCACATCCGGGTAAATCCATGGATGCAACGCCCGCCGTGCAATCATTCGATCACAATCGGAATAAGAAACATTGAAACCCGGCGTTCAGGGCGGATCGACGCCCAGCACCCGATAGCCCTCCGCGGTGAGCTTGCAGACCAGCCAATCAGGCTTGATCGGATTGCGAAACCACGGCTCGGACCACCCGTGGGCAATGCATGCCTCGATGGTCTTCCGGGAAACTTCGCGCCCGTCACGGTCGAACAACGGCAGCTTTCCGCCCGCCTCCGACAGCCCCCGCTCAAGATAGCGGCGCTGCGCGTCGCTCGGGCGCACGTGATGATGTTCACCACCGGAGCCATCCCCCACCATGATACCTTTCGCGTTCTGGCTGCCCATTGTTACCCCCACCATTAACAATGATTAAAAGGAAGTTACCAAATCCCGTTTCATTCGGATCCTGAGGCCGATAGGATAACCCTGCGGCGGCCCAATGTCCCAACGATGATGCGGGCCCGGGGAAGCGGGCGGGACGAATTGCGTCGACCGGTGTGTGAGGCACGGCAGGCGGGCGCATCCCGAGTGCGACGATCCTAGTCGAGAGTACGGACGGGACGAACCACCATGGCAAATACCCCGAGGAAGATGCAGGATCCGACGGAAGCGGCACTGTCGGCGATTCAGGACGCGCTCAACCTGCGCGATATGGCACCGGAGCAGGTCACGCCGGCGGCACCCGCCGTCACCGAGCCGATCGACCTGCCGCGCGAGCCCCGGCGGCGCACGCGCAACCATCCGCCGGTGGACGAGCAGTTCATGTTCCCGGAGCCTGCGCCTCCCGACTCCACGGCGCTCGGCGACGACCAGCTGGTGCCGCGGCCGGCCGCCAATGACGATCGACAGCCGGTCGGACAGGTCCTGCAGACGTTTCAACGCCGGCCCTCGCGCGGCCCCTATCTGGTGGCAGGTGGGTTCGCCGCGGTCTGGATCCTGTGCGGAATCGGACTCGGCGCCGCGTATATCGGCGGCGAAGTGCGGCAGGGCGCCGGAATCGGTGCGGTCGGGCTGCAGCTTTTCCAGCTGGTGGCGGCCATCGTCGTGCCGGCAGTGTTCTTCTTCGTGCTCGCCTACCTGCTCCAGCGCGCCCAGGAATTGCGGGTCATCGCCCGGTCGATGACCGACGCCGCGGTCCGCTTCGGGGAGCCCGAATCGATCGCCAGCGAATCGATCGTCACTGTCGGCCAGGCGATCCGTCGCGAGGTGGCCGCGATGGGCGACGGCGTCGAGCGCGCCCTGGCGCGGGCGGCGGAGCTCGAGGCGCTGGTGCACAATGAGGTCGCCGCGCTGGAGCGCGCCTACAACGACAACGAATTGCGCATCCGCGGCCTGATCGAGGACCTCGCGAGCCAGCGCGATGCGCTGGTCGGGCAGGCCGAGCAGGTTCGCAATGCGATCACCGGCGTGCCGCTGGGCCTGACCCAGGACATCGCCTCGGTGAGCGAGATGGTCGCCGCCAGCGTCAACGACGCGGCGACCCGGATCACCCGATCGCTCGCCGAGAAGGGCGAGCACATCACGCTGGCGCTCGGCCGCGCCGGCGACTCGATGATCGATGCGATCGGCGAGCGCGGCGGCGACCTGCTCGACCAGCTTCACCGCACCAGCGACGAGGTGAGCCACACGCTGGAGACGGCGACCGAGCATCTGACCTCGAGCGTCAGCGTGAAGACCGACAACATCAGCGAGGAGTTCGCCGACCTCGCCAACAAGCTGTCGAACCTGCTGACGTCGCGGCTCGACGAGGTCGCCGACGGCTTCACCCGGCGCACGATGTCGCTCACCGATCAGCTCGCCGACCGGTCGCTGGAGATCACCAACGCACTGGTCGACACCGGCGGACAGCTCGCCGAGACCATCGCGATCCGCGCCGACGAGGTCAACAACACGCTCAAGTCGACCGGCGAATCGCTGGTGCTCGATCTGACCCTGCGCGGCGGGGACGTGGTCGCCAAGCTCGAGGACACCGGCGCGCGCATCACCGATACCATCGTGACGCGCTCGACCGAGGTCGTCGCCAGGCTGGAGGACACCGGCACGCGCATCACCGATGCCATCGTGACGCGCTCGAGCGACGTCGTCGCCAGGCTCGAGGACACCGGCACGCGCATCACCGATGCCATCGTGACGCGCTCGAGCGATGTCGTCGCCCGGCTGGAGGATACCGGCGCGCGCATCACCGAGACCATCGGGTCGCGCAGCACCGACGTGGTTTCCAAGCTCGAGGAGACCGCGGCGCGAATCACCGAGACCATCGTCAACCGCACCAGCAACGTCACCGAGACCTTCCGCGAGACCGCCGATACGCTCGCCTCCACCGTCACCACGAAGGGCGATGCCGTGAAGGAGATGCTGGCCTCGCGTCTGCAGGCCTTCGAGGGAGTGTTCACCCACGGCGGCACCGAGCTGGCCGAGCGGATCTCCAACGACACCACAATGCTCGGCGGGCTGATCACGCGGCACCTCGCCGAGTTCGACCGCACCGTGAAGGTCTACGGCGGCGAGCTCGTCGAGCGCCTTGGCCAGCGATCCGGCGAGATCACCGAAACCCTGCACTCGCACGTGGAAAATTTCCACGGCCGTGTGGTCGCCAAATCCGACGAGATCGACGAGGCCATGCGGTCGCATGTGGAGCGTTTCGACAACCTCATGGACACCAGGTCGGGGGAGTTCGCGACCGCGCTCGACCAGCGCATCGGCCGGGTCCAGGAGGCGCTCGACAGCCGCACCCAGTCGCTCAACGATTCGCTGGGCAACCGCATTCTCGAGATCGCCAAGACGCTCGCGGAAGGCGGCAGGGAGGTGATCAGCGCCGTCGAGAAGCGCATCAACGACGTCACCGGGGCGATCAGCACGCGCAGCAACAAGCTCACGGAGACGCTGGGAGCCAAGTCCGAGGAGATCGACCGCACGCTCGGGCTGCGCTCGATGGAGATCGCCAACAACCTCGACAGCCGGATCAGCCGGTTCGAGGAGCTTCTGGTCGCCCGGGTCGAGGCGGTGACGACACAGATCGAGGTCCGCGGCCAGGCCGCGGCCAACATCATCGCGTCCCGCAGCGAGCAGCTCAGTCAGACCATCAAGACCAACGCCGGCGACGCCGAGCGCGCGATCGGCCAGCTGGCGTCGTCCACCGTCGAGGCGATCCGCGCCGCCGCGCACGACACCGAGCACACCTTGGTCTCGACCTCCTCTGCCGTGACCGGACAGCTGCGGCAGAATACCGACGACGTCGAGCAACGGCTGGCGGCGGTCTCCTCGGGGCTCGGCGGCCAGATCAAGCAGAGCGTCGACGACGCCGAGCGGCGGCTGGCGACGGTGTCCTCCGGCGTCAGCGGTCAGCTCAGGCAGAACGTCGAGGAGGTCGAGCGCCGGCTGATGACGGCGTCCTCCGACCTCGCCGTCCAGCTCAAGCAGAATTCCGATGACATCGAGCGGCGGCTCGGCGCCGCCTCGTCGGGCGTCGGCACCCTGCTGCGACAGAACGTCGATGAGGTCGAGCTCCGGCTGGTCTCGGTCTCGTCCGACCTCGCGAGCCAGATCCGGGAGAGTGCCGGCGACGTCGAGCATCGGCTGCTCGCCGTCTCATCCGGCCTCTCCAGCCAGATCCGGGAGAGTGCCGGCGACGTCGAGCATCGGCTGCTCGCCGTCTCGTCCGGCCTCTCCAGCCAGATCCGGGAGAGTGCCGGCGAGGTCGAGCATCGCCTGGTCGCCGTCTCGTCGAACCTCACCGGCCACCTCAAGGAGAGCGCCGGCGAGGTCGAGGAACGGCTGGTCAATGTCTCGGCAGTGGTTGCCACCCAGCTCAAGGAGAACGCCGACGACGTCGAGCATCGGCTGACCGCGGCGTCGGCCGATATCGGCGCCCAGCTCAAGGAAAACGCCGGACAGGTGGAATACCGCCTGACCACCGTCTCGACCGACGTGGGCGTCCAGCTCAGACAGAGGGCCGAGGACGTTGTCCAGCGCTACACCACGGTCGCCTCCGAGGTTTCGACGCAGATCGGCCAGCGAGCCGACGACGTCCTGCACCGGTTGACCAGTCTCTCCTCCGATGTCTCGGCGCAGCTCAAGCAGCGGGCGGACGACATCGAGCAGCGCCTCACCGGCCTCTCCACGGACATCGGCACGTCGATGCGCCAGAGTGCCGGCGAGCTCGAGCGCTCGCTGGGCTCGGCATCGTCCAACGCCGCCAGTTCGATCAAGCAGAATGCCGGCGACATCGAGCGCACCCTCACGGCCGTGTCCTCCGGCGTGACCAGCGTGCTCAAGCAGAATGCCGGAGAGGTCGAGCGCACGCTCCTGGGGACCAGCGCCGAGGTCGTGCGCAGCTTCACCGCGCAGGCCGAACAGGTCAACAGCGCGATCAACCAGCGCTCGAACGAGCTGGCGAAGCTGCTCGACGAGAAGAGCTCTGGCTTCCTGTCGATGTTCGGAACCCGGGGCCAGCAGCTCGCCACCGACATCGAGCGCATCACCGGTCACGCCGTGACCTCGATCGAATCCAAGGGGCTCGCCTTTACCAAGGGGATGATGAAGAACAGCGCCGAGATCGCCGGAATCATCAATGAGGCGGCCTCGGTCGCCTCGACCTCGCTCAATCGCACCCTGCAGGATCTGCAGGACAGCGCCCGGACCGCGGTCGACCGGCTCCACGACAGCGCCAAGGCGGCGGTCGAGCAGTCGCAGCGCACCGCGTCCAGTGCGGTCTCCGAGGTGATGGAGACCCACGGCATGCTGCGCAACGACACGACCGCGCTGTTCGAGCGGTTGCGCGAAGCCAACCTGCTGCTGCAGGAAGTGCTGAGCGGCGCCACCAAGAATCTCGGCGCCATCGAGACCAGCCTGTCGACCCGGGTGATGGAGTTCGTCTCCACCATGACCGAGGTTGCCGACCGCAGCGGCTCGGCGAGCTCCACGATGGAGAGCCACATCAAGTCGTTCCATGGTGTCACCAGCAGCGTGCTGCGCGACATCACCTTGCTGTCGCAGCAGTTCGACGAGCGCGGACGCACGCTGGCGCTGGCGGCGGAGACCATCGACGGCGCCAATCGGCGGACCGAGGAGGTGCTCGGCGACCGGCAAAAGCTGTTCGACAATCTGGTCACCCATCTCGACGAGAAGACCTCGGACTTCGACCAGCGGCTGATCCGTTTCGCCGGCCTGCTCAAGGACCAGTTCGAGGCCGCGGAAGCGCGCGCCCGCGACATCGCCCGCGTCATCGCCGAGTCGAGCAACGAGGGCGCCCGGGCGATCACCTCGCAATATGAGCTGGCACGATCGGTCTCCGAGGAGGAGCGCAAGCGGACGAGCGACGCGCTGACCCGCATCTACGAGCAGGCGGCCGCCGAGACGCACGATCATTTCCAGCGGGCAAGCCAGCGCTTTGCCGAGATCGTTCGCGAGATGAAGGACATGGCGGCGACGATTCAGAACGAGCTGGAGACCACGCGCGCCGAGGTGCGGCGCGGCGTGCTCGAGCTGCCGCAGGAGACTGCGGAGAGCGCCGCCCAGATGCGCAAGGTGATCGTCGAGCAGATCGACGCGCTTGCCGAGCTCAATCGCATCGTCGCCCGCCATGGCCGCGGCGTCGACACCGCCGAGCCGGCGCGCCGCGTCGCCCGCGAGGAGCCGGTGGCGGCCGTCGGCAACGGACGCAACGATCCGCGCGCGATGTCGCGAATGGAACGCGAACGGCCGGTTGCACCGCTGGAGCGCGAACGGCCCGCCGCGCCGCCGCGACCACTTCCACCGCCGGCGCCGCCGCCGCGACGGATGGAGGCACCGGCGACCGCACCCGCCCAGGGCGACGGCCGCGGCGGGTGGCTGACCGACCTGCTCACGCGCGCGTCGCGCGAGGACGCCGCTCCCCCGGAGGAGCGGACGGTACGCCACACCATCGAGTCGCTCGATTCGTTGTCGGTCGACATCGCGCGGATGATCGACCACGACGCGGCGGCCGAGCTGTGGGACCGCTACAAGCGCGGCGAGCGCAATGTGTTCACCAAGCGGCTCTATACGCTGCAGGGACAGAAGACTTTCGAGGAGATCGGCAAGCGCTATCGCGGCGACCGCGAGTTCAAGCAGACGGTCGATCGCTACATCGCCGAGTTCGAGCGCCTGCTCGAGGAGGTCTCGCACGACGACCGCGGCTCGATGATGGCGCGGACCTACCTGACGTCGGAGACCGGCAAGGTCTACACGATGCTGGCGCACGCAGCGGGTCGGTTCGACTGACGTGGTCGGCAGGCGAGGCGACCGTTTCGCCTCGCTGAGCCCGGCGTGCGCGCCGGTTCACGAGCGGACTGCGCTCACGCTCCCGACCGGATGTCCGGCGACCGCCCGACGCTCCGACAGATCAGGCACGAGACCAGGCGCGATCGGCTCAACGCAAACCTGATTTCGTCCTTTGCGTTTGGCCTCGTAGAGCGCAGCGTCCGCCGCCCGGATCAGCCTATCCGTGGTGGAGCGCCCGGTCGGCAGCAGCGCGGCGATGCCGACGCTGACCGTCACGAGGCCGGCGGACGCCCGCTCATGGGGCTCCTGCAGAGCCTCCACGGCGCGACAGACGCGCTCCGCAACCGTGTGGACGATGTCGATGTCGGCGCCCGGCATGATGATGACGAATTCCTCGCCGCCATAGCGCGCAACCAGATCGCCCTGCCGGACAGCCTGGCCGAGCGTTGCCGCGACCCGCCGCAGGCAGGCGTCGCCGACGATGTGGCCGTAGTTGTCGTTGTACAGTTTGAAGTGATCGACGTCGATCATCGCCACGCCGATCGGGAGTCGTTGCCGCAGCGCCCGCTCCCACTCCGCATCGAGCGTCTCGACGAAGCGGCGTCGGTTGGCGAGGCCGGTCAGTGGATCGGTGACGCTGAGCTGCTCCAGGCGTTCGTTTGCTTCTTCCAACGCCCTGGTCCGTTCGGCGACCTTGCGCTCGAGCGACGCGTAGAGCAGCGCGTTGTCGAACGATACCGCCAGCTGCCCGGCGATGAGCGTGACGGCCTCGAGACGATCGGTCGTGAACGCTGCGCGGGCGAGCCGGCTCTCGAGCAGCAGCATGGCCCGCGGGACGCCGTGGCTGAGGATCGGGACGAGAAGCAACGCGCAGCAATCCAGGCCCGCGACATAGGGATCGCCGGCAAACCGGCCATCGCGCGTCGCATCCTCCACCAGCAGCGGCTCCCGGGTGCGCTCGGCGTAGCGAACGGCCGAGACCGGCAGCGTGGCCCCCAAGGCGTCGTCGACCGCAACGATGTCGGTGCCGTCGCCGGTTGCCGAAAGGTACCATCCGGGTGGATCGTCACGCCACAGAATGACGCGCACGCTGGTCGCCCCGGTCATGGCCCCGACCAGCTCGACGATACGGGCCTGCAGCGTCTGCAGGCTGGTCTCCGAGCTC
>JBEKZK010000820.1:0-2932 GCA_049509935.1 Xanthobacteraceae bacterium
GCTCTCGACAACGCATTCTTGCTGACAAACAGCAGGCGACGACGGAATGCTGTCGGACTTTCCGCCACCAGCACGCCTTTGAGTGATTCGAGCCCGCCCGCAAAAAACGGCCTGTGGAGATCATTGCCCTGCGTCTCGGTCCAATCGGGGACCGGCAATCCATGCGTCCTGGCCAAATGTTCCGCTACAGCGGCGAGGTAGGCGTCACGCAAGGGGTCGATCAACTGCGGCGGGTCGTTGATCGTGGACGCTCGCGATCCGGGGTTTGCGTAGAAGGTGTCGAGGAGCTCTCGCAGCGCCGTGTCGAAATCCTGCTCGCCGCTCGCGACCCGGTGAGCCACTTCACGAAGACTGCCGGGCCTGTTGCCGAACATGGCTATCGCTCCCTCGGCCGGGTACGATCGTCATCCACCTTCTCACAGTCGAGCGAAGAAAATATTTCTTCCAGGCCAAATCTTGTTTTAGGCTCGAGTACGTTATTCGGATAGAAAGTTTCCACGAGAGCCAGCGCCTCTTCGCTATTGGCCAGACCTATGTTCTTGGCCAGACTCCTGATGTCTTCGATGTCGGCGCTGGAGTCGACGCCGCCGACGCGCATGGCTCTGCACTTCATGGCAAAGAGATATTCCGGCCGCGGCACAAAGACGCGCAACCCCGGGCGATCCTCCGATGGGTAGGTCTTGTACAATACCTTTACGCCTGGATTGGCGTCGACCGCACTGAGAAATCCCTTGACACCATCGTTCAGCCAATCATCGGCCCAGCCGAATTCCTGCGCCATTTCGGTAGCCAGCTTTTTGACGAACGTCTTGTCCCTTTCGAAGACTGCGTCGACATCGCGAGTGCTGACATGACGGTGCAGAGTCAGCAGGATTGCCGACCCGCCGTAGATGGCAATCTCGATTGTTCTGCCGATTTCATATGACCGACGACCGAGCTCGGTCAGAGCGAGCTCCAACCCCGCCAGGTCAAATCTCTGTGTTCCGCTCATCGTCCCGACATCCAAAACGCGGCCGCCATTCGCGCGCCAGCCCCGCCACTCGCCGGAATCGTCGCTCTTCCTGTCGGCTTGCGTCAGAGCTGCCTGTACTGGCACAGGGAGGCCCCAAGGCACGCACCCTGATTTACATAGCACGATTTCGCTTATTCTTTAGGAGGATACGGGGTTGGGACCCGAACGACCGACGCGGCGACAGCCGCCACACCGCTCGCGTCGAGCCCCGGCACGGTCAGCCGCCGCGCCGACACGCTGGCCCGCCGTAGTCTGCACTGGCGGCGCGGCAAGAATCCCGGTTGATCCGACGGATCCGCAGGTTTCCGTCCGCCGCGGATCGCGCCCGCGGCCACGAGACCTTGCATGTAGCGCCTGTCGGCGCGCCGGCGCATCACGAGCTGCCTGCGATGACCTGCCCGGCAGCCGGCGACTCCTTCAGCCTGACGCCGGAAAACCCGCAGCGGCGCATCTGGTCGAGCAGATGGACCATCTTGGCCGCGGCCGCGCCGGGCGCGGTGCCCTCCGGCCGAATGTTGGAAATGCAGTTGCGGTCGGCGTCCGTGCTCCCCGGATGCGGTCGCCAGGTCATGTAGAGGCCCATGCTGTCGGGCGAGGACAGGCCTGGCCGTTCGCCGATCAGGACCGCGACGGCGGTGGCGCCGAGCGCAGCCGCCACATGGTCGCCGATGGCCACCCGACCCTGGCGCACGATGACGAGGGGCGCGACCCGGCAGTGCCGCGACGCAAGCGCCGGCAGCGCGGCGGCGAGCACGGCCGGGGCATGTGCCTCCACGGCCGCGGCCGAGAGGCCATCGGCGATGACGACCGCGAGGCCGTAGCTGCCGGCCTGCGCCGCCAGCATGGCGTGCGACCTGGCATCGAGCCGGCGGCCGAGATCCGGGCGCATCAGATACTCGCGCCGGTCGCGCACCGCGCTCGCCGCCGCGAGCACCGGCGGGCCGAGCCCGCCGAGGGCGGCGATCAGACGCGGCTCGTCCAGCGGATGATGGACGGCATCGCGGGCCCGCGCGTGCGCCAGACGCAGCTCGAGCAGCGGCTGCGTCGCCAGCGAGGCGCCGCTGCGCGGCAGTCCGATCCGCGCCGTGGTCAGCTGGCGCAATGCCGCCCAGCTGTCCTGCAGCGCCGGCGAGGCCGGCGAGCCGCGGGCATTGGCCTCTTCGCTCATCGGCGTCTCCGTCAGGACGGCAGCAAGGCGCGGAACCGGGCCGGCAGCGTCGCCGGGCGAATGCGGCCGGCGGTGTCGACCAGGCCGCAGCGCGCGAGCCAATCCGCGAATTCCGGGGCGGGCGGGCGGCCAAACAGACCGCGCATGGCGAGCGCGTCGTGGAACGAGGTGCTCTGATAGCCCAGCATGATGTCGTCGGCGCCGGGCACGCCCATGACGAAGCTCACGCCGGCGGCGACCAGCAGGGTGAGCAAGGCGTCCATGTCGTCTTGATCGGCCTCGGCATGATTGGTGTAGCACACGTCGCATCCCATCGGCAGGCCGAGCAGCTTGCCGCAGAAATGATCCTCGAGCCCGGCACGGATGATCTGCTTGCCGTCGAACAGGTATTCCGGCCCGATGAAGCCCACCACGGTGTTGACGAGCAGCGGGCTGAACGCCCGGGCGACGCCGTAGGCCCGCGCCTCCAGCGTCTGCTGGTCGACCCCGTGGTGGGCGTTGGCCGACAGGGCGCTGCCCTGTCCGGTTTCGAAATACATCACGTTGTCGCCCACGGTCCCGCGATGCAGGGCGAGCGCGGCCTCACGCGCCTCTGCCAGCATGGCGAGGTTGACGCCGAAGCTGCGGTTGGCTGCCTCGCTGCCGGCGATCGACTGGAACACCAGATCGACCGGAGAGCCCTTGCTGATCAGATCGAGCGTCGTCGTCACATGCGCCAGCACGCAGCTCTGCGTCGGGATGTCCAGCTTGTT
>JBEKZK010000821.1:0-2930 GCA_049509935.1 Xanthobacteraceae bacterium
GAGTCGGCCGGATTGATCTTGCGCCAGTACGGTGGCGTCGACAGGTTCAGCGGAAGCTGGCGGCCGGCGGCGGTGATCGCTCCCTGCACGTCCTGCGCGGCGGAATCGATGTTGCGATTGAGGTCGAACTGCACCGTGATCGCCGTCGCGCCCAGCGAGCTGACCGAGGTCATCTGGGTGACGCCTGCGATCTGGCCGAACTGGCGCTCGAGCGGAGCCGCAACCGACGACGCCATCGTCTCGGCGCTGGCGCCCAGCTGCGCCGCCACAATCTGCAGCGTCGGAAAGTCGACCTGCGGCAGCGGCGCCACCGGCAACAGCGGGTACGCCACGAGGCCCGTGAAGGCCAAGGCCGCCATCAGCAGCGTGGTCGCGACCGGTCGCCGGATGAAGGGTTCTGAGATGTTCACGAGGAACGTCCGGAGCCGGCGGATCGGGCCGGCGTCACGCTGACACGCGCTCCGGTCTGAAGCTTGTAGTGGCCGGCGACCACGACGCGGTCGCCGTCGTTGAGGCCGGAGTTGACGATGGTGAGGTCGCCGCTGGTCGGCCCGACCTCGATCGGCCGCATCTCGACGATGTCGGTGGACGGGACCGTCCAGGCGAACAGGCCCGCCGGCCCACGCTGGATCGCGGCCGACGGCATCGTGAGCGTATCCATCCGAGTCTCGACCAGCAGACGCGCGTTGACGAACGCGCCCGGCCACAGCGTCTCGTCGTCGTTGGCGAACATCGCCTTGAGCCGGATCGTCGCCGTCGCCGGATCGATGACGTTGTCGACGAGCAGCAACGTCCCGGTCGCGAGCTGCCGCCTGTTGTCCTGATCGAATACGACGACCTCGACCGGTCCGCGGCTCATCGCCTTGCGGACGTCGTCGAGCGACTTCGCCGGCAACGTGAACACCACGGCGACCGGCTCGGTCCGCGTCAGGGTCGCGAGCGAACCGACATCGGCGGCGTGAATGATGTTGCCCGGATCGAGCTGGCGCATGCCGATGCGCCCGTCGTACGGCGCCGTAATCGTGGTGTAGTCCAGGCTCGTCTGGGCGCTTTCGATCATCGCCTGATCGGCCTCGATCGTCGCCTTCAGCTGATCCACCTTGGCGATCTGCAGGTCGACGTTCTGCTCGGTTTCGAAATGCTTGAGCACCAGGGTCTTGAAGCGCACGAGATCCTTCTCGGCGGCGACCAGCTGCGCCGCATCCTGTGCCTTCTTGGCGACGGCCTGGTCGAGGGCGGCCTTGAACAGCCGGGGGTCGATCTTGGCGAGGACGTCGCCTTTCTTCACCCGCTGCCCTTCGGTGAACCGCACCTCCTCGAGCTTGCCGTCCACCTGGCTGTGCACCGCGGTCGTCATCGAGGCCTGCACAGTGCCGAGACCGCTGAGACGGACCGGCACGTCACGGCGTGAAACGATGGCAACCGTCACCGGGATCGCCGGCCGTGCGGCGCGCACCGGCGCCTTCTCCGGCTCGGAGCCCGACCGGAGCCAATAGGCTCCGGCAGCAGCCGCCGCCACAACCATCAGGGCAATTGCCGCGAGCCCGAAGCGTCGTCCGCGAGACGACCTACCACCATGATCGGCGGACACGACCACCCCAAAATCCTGTGTGGCGAGCCGGGCCCCCGGTCACAAAAGTTGTTCTCGCCAAAACCAAGGTCCTGAATATCAGTTCTCGGCGCCGGAGCACAAGCCCTGCGACAGTCCCGCAACGGCGCACAGGTGTGCGCCGTATTCATGGCTTGGCGATCCGGCGATCCGGCGATCCGCCTCCCGGCCGCCACCAAGGCCGGTCGGCTTGCTCGTTTACCACAACATCCCGCTCGAAAGATCGCCCCGATAATGCTATGGTGAACGATCGTCCGCGTGCCGGTTCCACGGACGGCACGTGCAACCGGCCTTCCCATCCGACGCCGAGCGGCTGCATGACGTCCGACGGATCTCGATACAGCGGGGATGGCGGCCGTGTCGTGCAGTTTCGTCCGCGGCGCAGGACGGTAGCCGGACCGCCGATCGGCGCCGGTTCCCGCTGGACGCAGCCGAAACCCCAATCGCCGGTGGCCGATCTTGCAAAGTACCAGCGTATCGATGACGCCGAGGATCATCGCCGCCGGATGACGATGAATGTCCTGGCCCTGTCGATCTGCGTGCTGCTGATCGTGTCCGGCCTGTGGCTCGCGAGCGTGATCGCCGAGATGCGGGACCTGCAGGATTGCGTGCTCTCCGGCCGCAACGGCTGTGCCCCGGCACATGGGGCAATTTCCGATTCACATTGAGCCAGAAGGTCGCAGTGTGAGCCGGTTTGCCGCACCCGCAGTGCCGCCATCGAATACCCCGACGAAGGGTTGCCGATCCGGGCCGCCGCGTCCGGCGCCGGGCGCGTCGGCCTTTCGCCCCGCGGACCTGCAAATTGGCCTGCTGGTGCAGGGCCGCCCGGTTGCGGCCGGATTGCGCCCCTGCCGCCGCCCGAAGCGTGACCCGAAGAATCATCTGGTATTTACCGGTGCGCACCATTTCGCCCCCCCTTGTCGCGAAGGCCGGCGGCACGGTGCCAGCCGCCGCGTTGAGGGGAGGAGAGGTAAGCCGAAGGATGGGACGGTCATCCGCCGCCCCCTATTCGGCCCCCATTCATCCCGCCGGGGGCGACCTCAGGGGTGCAGCGGATTCTTGACGCCAAGCCGAGTCTCGAGGGCCGAGATCCGCAGTTCCATTTCGCTCTGGCTGCGCGACGCTCTCGGCGACCTCTTCCCGCGGTTTCCGGATCTCCGGCGCGGTCGCCATCGAACCGAAAATCTCGTCGAGCTTGATATCGACACGGCTCTGGAATTCGCGCGCCGCTCGTGCGTCCTGAAGCTGCCGCTGCGCCGCCGCCTGCAGAAAACCGAAGTCCACATTGGCCATTGTGCTCACTTGCGCGCGCATCGGGACG
>JBEKZK010000822.1:0-2926 GCA_049509935.1 Xanthobacteraceae bacterium
CCCACGGCCTGGAGAACCTGGTCGCGCCGACGGTGGCCAGCGCCCGCGCCACAGCTTGTCTCGCGGACTTCAGCTCGATCTCGTCGACCGCGGCGTTCATCGATGCGGTCGCCGGGGGTGGAATTCCGACTGAGCCCCGTGCGCCGGCTGCCTCGCGCAAGGGCTATTGCAGGAACGGATTGCTCGCCCGCTCGTGGCCGATCGTGCTGGTCGGGCCATGGCCGCAGATGAACGCCACGTCGTCGCCGAGCGGCAGCAGCTTCGCCTTGATCGAGCCGATCAGCTGCTCGTGGTCGCCGCCCGGAATGTCGCTGCGACCGACCGATCCGCGAAACAGCGCATCGCCCACGATGGCGAAGCGCTGCTCGGCATTGAACAGGGCGATGCTGCCTGGCGAGTGCCCCGGGCAATGCAGGACATCGAAGACGAGCTCGCCGACCCGCACCTGATCGGTCTCGTCGAGCCAGCGGTCCGGCGTCATGTTGCGCGCGCCGGCGATGCCGAACGAACGCCCGGTGTCGGCCAGCCGCTCGAGCAGGAACAGGTCGGCCTTGTGTGGCCCCTCGATCGGGACGCCGAGGCGTTCCTTCAGCTCGGCGGCACCGCCGGCGTGATCGATGTGGCCGTGGGTCAGCCAGATCCGCTCGACCGTCACGCCGGCCTTGCCGATCGCGTCCTCGATCCGGGCGAGATCGCCGCCGGGATCGATCACCGCGGCGCGCTTCGTCGTATCGCACCACAGGAGCGTGCAGTTCTGTTGAAACAACGTGACCGGAACGATGGTGGCGTGGGCTTTCGACATGGATGAGGCGGACTCTTTCGGATGGGGAGGGTTTGCGGCATACGCGATGGTTACCGCGAAGTCACGGGCGCGTCATGTGGGCGTGAGCCGCCGCGGGACCAGCACCATGACGGCCGCAGCCGACAGCACCGCGGCCGTCGCCGCGGTCGCCAAGGCGGCGGCGAGTGACTGCGCCACCACCCATCCGGCGATCGCGGAGCCGAGCGGCAGCCCGGACATGTTCAGGCTCATCGAGATGGCCAGCACCCGTCCGAGCCGGTCGGGATCGGTCGCGCGCTGGCGCAGCGTGAGCACGCCGACATCCACCGGCCCGGACACGAAGCCCGCGAGCGTCACCCCGATGCCGAGCCCGGCAAGGCCGAGGCTGGCCGGACACATCGCCGCCGCGGTGGCGAGCGCGCCTGCCCCGATGAGCACCCGTTCGCGGCCGCGCGTGCGCAGGCTGCCGGCGAGCAGCGCACCGAGGGCCGCGGCCGTGCCGGCCACCGCCCACAGGGTACCGGTCACGGCGTCCGCCGCCGCGCCGGCCCCGAGCTCGCCCATGACGACGACCGGAACCGCGACCAGGAGGATGCCCCAGGTCACCTGGTAGAGCGCGCAGGAGAGCGCAAGGCCGCGCAGCACCGGGTGCCGCGCCACGTACGCCGCGCCGGCCGCGGCCTCGCGCATGATTGATCGCGTCGGCGCGGCCGGCCGATGCGGCTGGTGGCGCGCCAGCGGCAGCAGGCACGCGCTCGCCCCGACATACAGCATCGCGATCACCAGCATGGTGGCGTCCGTCCCGGCGAAGCCCGACAGCGCGCCGGCGATCACTGGACCTAGCACGTCGGTCAGGGCCCAGCTGACGGTGTCGAGGGCATTGGCGCGGGCGAGCGCCTGCTCGGGCACCAGACGGGGAAGCAGCGAGCGGATGCCGGCGGCGCCGAGCGGGCCGCTCAACGAGTACACCGCCGCGAGCACGAGCAGGGCGGCCGGGCCCAGCGCGCCGAGCCGGTCGGTCGTCACCAGGGCGGCGAGCAGCATGGCGCTCGCCGCCATGTCGGCGAGGATGCCTCGGGCGGCCCCCACGCGATCGAGCAGCGCGCCCGCCACCGGGCTGATCACCATGCCGGGCAGCAGCGACCAGAACGCCACCCCGCCGGCAAGCGCCGGCGACTGGAAGCGGTCGAGCGCGTGCAGCACGATCGCCAGCAGGAACATCCGCCCGGCGAGCCGCGACAGGCAGGCGGCCAGCAGCAGCCGACGGACGTCGGCCAGTCGCATGATCTGCCGATACGAATGCGCCGCCTCGGCCAACTGATCACCTGGCGCCTAGTGCACCGATTCCAAAGTTCGCATCACTTGGCGACATCCTCTGGTGCGAACTTCGGAATCCAGAGGTGCTCGAGCGCAGAGTGATCGGTCGGAGCGCCGCGCGGGGGTCGAGACTTCGGCTCAACGTACCGGCGCGCCGGCGTCGATCCATGCCGCCAGCGTGCGGCGCTCGTCCGGCGTCATGTCGGTGATGTTGCCGGGCGGCATCGCATTCGACCACACCGCGTTGCGGGCGATCAGGCGGGCATTGCGTCTGATGTGATCGGGCTCGTCGAGCAGGATGCCGCGCGGCGCGGTGGGAATCGACGCCCACACCGGCTCGGCGGCGTGGCACATGGCGCAGCGCGAGGTGACGATCTCCTCGACCACCTTGAAGCTCGGCGTCGGCAACGCCCCGGTCGCGCTGTCGCGCGGCCCGGCCGCGGACAGCCAGGCGATCGCCACCATGCCGGCGGCGGCCACGCCCCAGGTCCACCACGGCGACCCCTTGCCGGCATGGCGGCTGTTGTAGAAATGGCGGATGATCGGGCCGAGCGCCAGCACGATGGCGACGATGACCCAGTTGTAGCGGGTGGCATACAACAGCGGATAGTGGTTGCTGATCATCAGCAGGATGACCGGCAGGGTCAGATAGTTGTTGTGGACCGAACGCTGCTTGCCCTGCAGGCCGAGCGCCGGATCGGGCTCCTTCCCGGCGATCAGCGCCGCGACCGTCTTTCGCTGGTTGGGAATGATGGTCAGGAAGACGTTGGCCACCATGATGGTGCCGACGATGGCGCCGATCTGGTTGAAAGCGCCGCGCCCGCTGAG
>JBEKZK010000823.1:0-2925 GCA_049509935.1 Xanthobacteraceae bacterium
CGAGACCGGCACCGTCCAATACGGATTGAAGTTGATCTCCACGATTTTGCTCTGGATGTCGGGCGACGGGCGGTCGGGCTTGCCGACCACCGCGATGTGCCGCGACACCACCGCGCCGTTCTCCACCGCCTCGATCAGCGCCGCCGGCAGGTTGACCATGACGAAGCGGTTGCCGAGCGAGCCCGAGAACGTGCGCAGCCGCACCAGGTTGGTCTTCAGCTGGTTGAGCCGGACCTCGGCCGGAATGTTGAGCGCCTTGAAGGTCTGCTCGCGCACCACCCCGTCGACGGTGAGACCGTGGCGCACCTGGAAGCGGCGCACCGCCGCCTCGACGAACGAATCGAAGACGTCGGCGCCGCCGGCGCTGGGCTCGAGGTCGCCGCCGGTGATCAACCGCTGCCGCAACGGCGCCACGCCCGGATGGCGCACGCCCAGCCGCAGCCTGTCGGCCGGCGGAATCGCCGGCCACCCGCCGCGCGCCACGATGCCCTCGTACTGGGCGATTGCCGCTTCCGTGGTCTGCGGCGTCGCCGGCGACAGCGTCGGCAGCGAGGCCTGCGGCATGTGGATGGTGCGCGAAGCGGAATCGAAGCCCTCGCCGAACTCGCCGCGCTGGTTCTGCTGGATCAGCTGCTCGAGGGTCTGGTCCTGGGCGGCCGCCCGGCCGGGGAACGCCGAGCCGCCGGCAACGCCCGCCGCCAAGCCCTGGGCAATTCCCCCGAGGAACCCGCGACGACCGATGCGCCGCGCCGTCCGGTCTCGTTCCATGCCATGCTCTAGCATGGCGCCCGCGCGACGACAACGCGGCCCTCGGCCGTCTGACGACGTCAGGACAGGGCTTTTTCGATGTCTGGATCGAGCTTCGGATCGTTGGTCTTCAGCGCGCCGGAATCGAGCTCGGTTTTGAGCCGAGCCTTCACGGCGGGGTCGGCGACGGCCTTGGCGAGGCCGGCCTTCAACTCGGCGGCAGGGTCGCTGCGGCCCGCCGTCGCGCCGCTCGCGATCAGCCTGACCAGAGCGCGCGCGACATCGGCGTTGAGCTCCGGATCGTCGCCGTCGCTTCCGGCGAAGCTCCAGTCGTCGAAGTCCGCCATCGCTTCCCCGATGTCGTCGACCCGGCCGGACTTGACGGCGGCATCGAGCCTCTGCTTGAGCTCGCGCAGCTCGCGCGGAGCCTGTCTGCCGGCCGTCAGCATTCCGAGCGTCTGACGGAACGCCGAGGTCAGGTACAGCCGCGTGATCAGGTAGACGCCGAGGAACGACAGCGCGAAATAGTAGATGACGATGATCGGGATCATCGCATCGTTGGCGGCCGGCCCGGCCACGATGAGGTTCTTGCCGAGCGAGCCGATCCAGCCGGCGATGTCCTTGATCTGCACCAGGGTGGCGCCGATCAGAAGCGTCGTCAGCCAATCGGATATGCGCTCCAGGTTGGTGTTCGCCGCCATGACGGCTTGCGTGGTCGCCGGACCGCCGCTCTGCACGGCGGTGGCGACGGCTGCACGGCCCGCCGGGTCGAGCGTGCGCGGGATGCCGAAGATGAACCCGAGCAGCGCTCCCGCCGCCGCGGACGCGGCGGCGACCAGCAGATCGGCGCCGACGTAGGTCGAGAAGCCGAACGTGGCAGCGTCCGCCGAGGCGCCGGCCACGCCGTTCGCCCAGACCGCCGTGATCACTACGCCGGCGATGCCGAACGTCACTACCGTCGAGCCGATCTTGAAGGTCGCGGCAAAGATCTTCTGTTCCTCCTGGCTGTAGCTCGGCGACGTCTGCTGTCGCCCGCCCACCAGCTTCGCCACCACGCCCATGCGTCCTCCCCTGCGCCCGCCTCCGGCGCCCGCGTCCCGTGCCATCCATGCGATTGCAGATGGGGGACGACACTATCGGGACATCGGGCGCCGACGCAACCCCTCATTGCGAGCTGCCAGCGAGCTGCCGCCCACGGGAGCCGCCGCGCCCTGGCCGGGTGGACCGCCGTCGCGCCGCGCGCACGACCGCAACGAAAAGAGCCCCGGCGCTCGGGCCGGGGCTCTTGACGTGTCCAGTCGCCGAACCTGCGTGGCGCGGTTACAGCCGATAGAGGATCTGGTCGGTCCAGAAACGCTCGAGGCGTTGCAGGGCCTTGTTGAGCTCGGCGAACTCGTGCGCCTGGATGCCGCCGACCTGCTCGACCGTCCGCACGTGCTTGCCGTAGAGGTTTTCGACGATGTGGCGCACGTCGCTTCCCTTCTGGGTGAGCTTGATGCGCACCGAGCGGCGGTCGACCCGCGAGCGCTGGTGGTCGAGGAAGCCCATCTCGACGAGCTTCTTCAGGTTGTAGGAGACGTTCGAGCCGAGATAGTAGCCGCGGCTGCGCAGCTCGCCGGCGGTCAATTCCTTGTCGCCGATGTTGAACAGCAGCAGCGCCTGGACCGCGTTGATGTCGGCCCGTCCGCGCCGGTCGAACTCGTCCTTGATGACGTCGAGCAGCCGGCGGTGCAGCCGCTCGACCAAGGTCAATGCCTCGAGATAGAGCGGCTGGATGTTATCGAACCGCGCCTGACGATCCGCCGGTTCCACCGCCTTGACCAGAGTCTTCATGGCTGACGCCCCTTGTGGCTTGAATGTTTGTTCGATGATGAGGCCCTGCTCCTCATCTAAATTGCACTCTAGTGGTGACGATCTAAGATGAGCTTAAATTGTACAATAAACAGCGCGTTTACCTGTCAAGGTGAACAGGTGATTGACCTTCGAATACACGGAGACTCCGTTACGTCTCGTTCACCGTAACAGCCGAGCCAATGCGGCGCATCGAGACGCCGGAACACGGCGAGCGCCTGCAACGACGTCGCCACGAATAGGGTGAACGAAATTCTGCTCGCGCCGCCGCAGGCGCTCTTCACCTCCCCGCCCGAACCCGGGTTCGGGCGGTAATTAATGAAGTGT